>JANXRT010000072.1 GCA_025356735.1 Acetobacteraceae bacterium
GTCGATACATCGCCCGACATGCGTCATCAGTTGCTCAGCTGCGGCATCCCGAGCGTGGACGCGATCCTGTTCACCCATGCGCATGCCGACCACATTACGGGTCTTGACGACGTGCGCATCCTGAATCGGCTTATTGGCCGCCCAATCGAGGCATTCGCAACTCCCGAGACACTTGGCGAGCTGCAGAGCCGATTTGGCTATGCCTTCAAACCATGGAGCGGCAACGGGTTCTACCGACCGGCACTGGTCGGCTGCCCGGTGCAGCCGGCTACCGAGATCGAGGCGGCTGGCATGCCGGTGCAACTGTTTCACCAGAACCACGGGATGACCTCGTCGTTAGGCATGCGGATCGGTGATTTCGCTTATTCCACGGATGTGGTCGATCTACCGGAATTGGCGATGCAATGCCTATCCGGCGTCGATACCTGGGTGGTGGACTGCTTCCTGTCGCATGGTCGCCACAATGCTCATGCCAACCTCAAAATAGCCGTCGGCTGGGCGATGCGGCTCAAGCCGCGTCGAACCATCCTGACCCATATGGGCACCGACATGGATTGGGCTTGGCTGAAGGCCAATCTACCTGACGGCATAGAGCCAGGCTTCGATGGTCAGATATTGGAAATCCAGACATGACATTGATATCGAAATTCCATAATATTCCTTCTGCGGCAGTTGTATGTCGTGCCTTGAACGTTTGCGAACGTTTTATCGGATGCCTCACCTAATGACTGAACCTCGCCCCCTATCCGCCGAGCATGAGTTGCGCCGCCTGCTTGACTGCATGAAGGCGCTTCGCCATCCGGTGACGGGCTGCCCGTGGGATCGGCAGCAAACTTTCGGTACGATCGCACCCTACACGGTCGAGGAAGCCTATGAGGTTGCCGATGCCATCGCCCGGCAGGATTTCTCAGCCTTGCCGGATGAGCTTGGCGACCTGCTGTTCCAGGTTGTCTATCATTCACGGATCGCAGAGGAAGCTGGCCGGTTCGACTTCGCGCAGGTGACGCAGGCAATCGCCGATAAGATGATCCGGCGCCATCCACATGTATTTGGCGATGTAGCGCGCGACGCGGCGCAGCAGACCGTTGCCTGGGACGCTCAAAAAAGGGCTGAACGCTCTGCCCGCGGTGAAACTGGCACGTTGGCGGGGATCGCGCAGGCCCTGCCGGCGTTGACGCGGGCTCATAAGATCGCCACCCGCGCAGCCCGTGTCGGGTTCGACTGGCCTGATGCCGCTGCGGTGCTCGACAAGCTTGAGGAGGAAGCCCATGAATTGCGGGCCGAATTGCCGGAGGCCAACCCTGCCCGGCTTGCGGACGAGGTAGGCGACCTGCTGTTCGTGATCGTTAACCTGGCTCGTAAGCTGGATCTGGATCCGGAACAGTGCCTCCATCAAGCCAACGCCAAGTTCGCGCGGCGTTTCGGCGGGGTTGAAAAATCACTCGAGTTGGCGGGGAAAACTCCCGCCGACGCGAGCCTGGCCGAAATGGCAGCGTTGTGGCAGAAGGTTAAGTTTGGCGAGCCGCACTAAACGCAGCTTTTCTGAGTTTCGCCTGTAACAAGCGACCGCCGATCGCGCCATGCCGGATGAAGCCCAAACCCAGGAGTCCGGCAAGCAGCAGCATCAGCGCGGGTGGTTCCGGAACTGCGTTGAACGCATCCTGAGCCACCAGAAGATGCCCAGCCTCGGTCGGATGCACGCCGTCCCAGAACAAGTGTGTGTCCTGCCCGGCTGCCGTTATCGAACATAGCGTGGCACCCGGCGTTGGCCCCTGGGTGCCGCCGGTCCAGCATGGGTCCGTCACATTGGTAAAGCCGAAGGCTGCGGGATCAGCGATAACGGCATGAAGCCTGGCGAACTCTCCCAATGTGTCAACCTTTAGCCCGGCGGCTTCGACGGAAGCCAGGTCGGCTTGGACATCGGCATTGAACGTGACGGTGAGCGCCGTCGCCAGCGCGCCAAATGCCTTGAACGCCGGGGTCGTGGCGAGATCGGGCACATCGTACAGCACCAGCTGCAGCGCCCCCAGGCTATGCAGCGCGGCAGCGAAATCGGCCGTATTCTGGGCGGCTTGCGCAACCGCAGCCTGCGCCTGAGCAACGGTGAGCTTGCCTCCGGCAATTTGCCCCAGGGCTGCAAAAATGTCGTTGGCGCCGATGCTCAGCGTGTAAAGCGCGCTGGATGGCGCGGACGCATGGGTCGATTCGAACTGGAGCAGCTGCGACGGGAGCAGGTCGATAAACGTCGCCGGGCCAACAGCCGTGGCTCCGGTATGGGCGCCGGCATAGGCGTAATCTGTGCCGCCGGCCAAGCTTGCGGTCAGCGGGCCGTTGCCGAGCATCAGCGACAGGTCCTGGACCCAGGTGTTGCCGTTGGTAAAGCGTCCGTTCGAATAGGGCGGCAATGGCTGATGGGGAATGCCATTGGCTGGATTGGAGCTGAGCAGGAACAGGTTGCCGGCATCCGACAGGCTGTCGCCGAACGCGTAGACCGCGCTGTAAGGCGACGCCTCGGCACCGGCTGAGATTAGCCCTGCCAATCCCACGGCGGCGACTGAACGTAGCAGCAACGATCGCATGAACATCTCCAACGTTTCCGATTTTTTATCTGTGAATGCTAAGTCGTCCCGGTCAAAAAATCCAGGTCCGTTTCAATCACGACTGAAACTTTTACCTTAATGGCCCTGCCCGGCTGCGACACGTTCGAACCGGCTTTGATCTTCGGGCAGCAGCCGGACCACGAGCCTGATCTCATCCTCGGCATCCTGGCGCCGCACGATCTCGCCATGCTCATACAGCCACGCCAGGCGCGCACCGTCCTGCGGTTCCAGCGTGAACTCCCTCGTCACCATGCGCTCGGCGATGCGCCGGTCGATCGCCGCGAGAAGTTTGGAAATTCCCTCGCCGGTAATGGCAGACACCGCGATGGCGCCCGCCCTCGCCTCTACCCCGCCAACGCCGCCAAGCAAGTCCGCCTTGTTCAGCACCTCGATGCTGCGCGCCGCCCAGTCGGCGGCGATGGTGTCTTCGCGCGCCATGCCGTCGAGCACCTTGACCACGTCGGCGCGCTGCGCATCGGTATCGGGGTGCGCCGCATCGCGGACATGCAGGATGATGTCGGCTTCGGCAACCTCTTCCAAGGTGGCGCGGAAAGCGGCCACCAGCTCGGTCGGCAGCTCGCTGATGAAGCCGACCGTGTCCGACAGGATGGCGCGCCGCCCGGAAGGCAGCCGCAGGCCGCGCATGGTCGGATCCAGTGTCGCGAAAAGCTGGTCGCGCGCCGCCACCTCCGCCCCGGTCATGGCGTTGAATAGCGTCGATTTGCCAGCGTTGGTGTAGCCGACCAGCGCCACCACCGGGAACGGCACCCGCCGGCGCGCCGAACGGTGCAGGCCGCGGGTGCGCCGCACCTGCTCCAGCTCCTTCTTCAGCCGTACGATGCGGTCCAGGATCAGCCTTCGGTCGGCCTCGATCTGGGTCTCGCCGGGTCCGCCCAGAAAGCCGAAGCCGCCGCGCTGGCGCTCAAGGTGGGTCCACGACCGCACGAGGCGGGAGCGCTGGTATTCGAGATGCGCCAGCTCGACCTGCAGGATACCCTCGCGCGTCGCGGCACGCTCACCGAAGATGTCGAGGATGAGCCCGGTGCGATCGATGACCTTGCAGTTCCACTCCCGCTCCAGATTGCGCTGCTGCACCGGCGACAGCGAGGCATCGACGATCGCGACCTCGACCTCATGCTCGGCAATCGCCTCGCCCTGCGATTTGGTCTGCCCACTGCCGAGCAACGTGGATGGCTGACGGCCGCGAAGGTTGACTATGGCGGTATGCACCACATCAAGGCCGATGGCTGCGGCCAGTCCGGTCGCTTCGGCCAATTTGGCGTCCGCATCGCGCATGTGCGACGTGGCACCGTCTTTGGGGGGCGCCGAGAATCCCCACGGTAGAATAACCGCGGCCCGGGTCAGGGCACCATCGCTCGATGCCGGCTTGTGCTGCGGCCCGGTGTCGGGCTTGGCGGCCGCCCGCCCGCTACCGCGTTTCAACGCGGCTATTCTTCGCCAACGACGCTAGCCTCACGCGGCGCCGGAACCTCGATTTTGCTCGGGTCGAACAGCTGGATCGGCGCACCTGGCATGACGGTGCTAATGGCATGCTTATAGACCAGCTGGGTGTGGCCGTCGCGGCGCAACAGCACGGAAAAATTGTCGAACCAGGTGATGATCCCCTGAAGTTTCACCCCGTTGACCAGGAACACGGTCACCGGAGTCTTGTTCTTTCGCAGATGATTCAGGAAGACTTCCTGAACGTTCTGCGACTTTTCATTAGCCACGGCGCCATCCTTTTTGTCCGGCCGGTCGTTGCCGGCTCAAGGCCATATGTATATCACCGCAGGCTTTGTCGATAGCGGATGCCAAACGGCCGCCTCCGTCATCCTTGCATGGACATCGCGCTGTCCCACCAGGCACAGGTGCCCGGTGTCAGCGCGTAGGTGCCTTCCAACACCTGCAGCTGGCGGCGCCGTCCGGCTGCACCGGCCGCTACCCGCATGGCCCGCGCCTCAGCCCGCTTCTCCTCCGGCAGCCAGGCACGCTCGTGGCCCCACAGGCTTGGGCCCTCGTCCATCTTCTGCGGTGTCCAGTTGGCAGGGTCGATCGCCCTTCCACCCCAGCCGTACTCGATTTGGAAGCCCGCGGGCGTGCGCAGATAGAACGAGGTCATCCAGTCGTTGGTGTGGCGCCCCAGCGTCGCCGACACCAGGTTCGATTGCGGCCCATCCCCTTGGGCCACGTCATAGCCCTGCCCGACATCGTCGAGCGAGCACAATTCGACCATGAAATGATGCATGCCGTTGGTGCCGGTCTCGATCATCGCGAAGCTGTGCTGGCGCGGGTTGACGTGGAAGAACGCGGCGCCGAACGGCCGCTCCATGTAGTCGCTGAGGCCGAAGCCGAGCACGTCGCGGTAGAACCGCATCCCGACATCGATGTTCTCGACGGTGACGACGATATGCCCCATGCCGAGCGGGCCAGTACGGAAGCCGGAGATCGACCGGCCGGGCTGAAAGGCTTTTTCCGACGTTTCGGCGCCGTGAAACGCCTCCAGCCGGTTGCCGATCGGGTCGTGGAACGAGATCAGCGCCCGCACCGCGCGACGATCGGCGAGCGATGCCGGTTCGCGCGTCACCGCGACGCCCGCCCGCTCCAGCCGCGCCGCCAGGGCGGCCAGGGCGGCTTCATCTTCCAGCTCCCAGCCGATGTAGCGCTGTCCCGCCGGGAGGTCGCGGTCGATCACCAGGCGCTGGCTGCGGTCGTCCATGCGGAAGGCGCGGGACGTGTTGCCGCGCTCCACCGCCTGCATGCCGAGGATGCCGGTCGCGAAACTCGACCAATCCTCCAGATCGGCGGAGCCGAAGCCAAGATAGCCGAGCGCCTGGATCATCTTCTTCTCCGATGCCGCCGTTCCGCGAAGCCTAGCGCCGATCGTCGTCCGGCGCCAAGTTCTTGCGCGGCAAGGGACCACTGGCGGCCCGGCAAAACTTCGCTAGCCTGGGCCGCGATGATCAACCTCACCGCCGCTCCCGCCAGCCTGCCGCCAGGCCGGCGCATCTACGCCATCGGCGACATCCACGGACTCTCCGACCGCCTGAGAACCCTGCACCAGCACATCCGGAACGACCTGCGGGCGCGCCCGGCAATTTCGGCGCTGCTCATCCATCTCGGCGACTATGTCGATCGGGGGCCGGACAGCGCCGGCGTCGTGGCGCAGCTTGCAAAGGGTTCGCCGATCGCCGGCGTCGAGACGGTCAACCTGATCGGCAACCACGAGAACACCATGATCGAGGCGCTGGCCGGTGACGCCGCCTCCGCCACCGACTGGCTGTTCAACGGCGGGGAGCCGGCGCTGGCAAGCTGGGGCGTGGCAGCGGGCGCCGCGCGCGACACCTGGCTGTCCGCCATCCCGTCCGCGCACATGGATTTCCTGCACGGCCTGACGGTGTCATATCGTGAGGGCGGCTACATGTTCGTCCATGGCGGCATCCGCCCGGGCATCGCCCTCGATGACCAGCTGCGCGACGAGATGATCCGCATGCGCCACCCGTTCCTGAACTCCGACGCTGACCACGGCGCGGTGATCGTGCACGGCCACACGCCGGTCAAGCAGCCGGTAGTCCGGCCGAACCGCATTGGCATCGACACCGGCGCGGTGTTCGATGGCTCGCTGACCTGCCTGGTGCTGGAAGGCGACCGGTTGGGTTTCCTGTTTTCATAAGGGGGAAGAGATGACCGAGACATCGTTGCTGGGCCTGGCCGGCAAACGCGCGCTGGTGTTCGGCGGCGGCCAGGGCATGGGCGAGAGCACCGCCATCCTGCTGGCCCGCGCCGGCTGCGATGTCGCGGTGCTGGATGTGGTCGCCGAGCGCGCCGAAAGCGTCGCGGCCAGCGTCGAAAAACTTGGTCGGCGTGGCGTCCCGGTCGTCGGCGACGTGCTGGACCCGTCGGGAATCGCTGCATTGGTGAAGCAGACCGAGAAAGAACTCGGCGGCATCGATGCCATGGTTTCGATCGTCGGCGCCGCGGTGTTCGGCCCGTTGTTCGACATGACGCCGGAGGTCTTCGACCAGCAGATCAACCTCAACCTGCGATACTTCTTCTTTGCCGCCCGCGAAACCGCGCGCAGCATGATCGATCGCGGTGAACCCGGCACCATCGTCGGCATCGCCTCGGTCGATGGCCAGCGCGCGTCGCCGATGCGCGGCGTTTATGGCGCCGCCAAGGCCGGGCTGATCAGCCTGGTGCAGACGATGGCGGTCGAATGGGCGCCGCATCATATCCGCGTCAACGCCATCGCGCCCGGCCACATCGTGACGCCGCGGCTGTACGACACGCCGCAGCGTGCCGAGGGTTATTCGAACAGCCTGATCCCGATGCGTGCGCGCGGCACCACCGACGACATCGGCAAGGCGGCCTTGTTCCTGTCCTCGGACCTGTCGCGCTACGTCACCGGCATCACGCTCGACGTCGATGGCGGGCTGCTGGCGCAAAACCTGTTCCCGGTCGGCCTGCCGGCGGCCAACCTCGAGAACACACGACCCTGAAAACCCTGGCATTCCGCGCGCCGCGTTCCTACGCTGCCTGTCAAAATAACCGTCAGGGAGTTCCAGCATGTCCGAAGTCATGACCCAATTGTCGCAGACCAACCTGCTGCGCACGCCCGATCAGGTCCTCGGACCCTTTTACCCAATCGTCCAGAAGGCCGATGCCGGCGGCGACCTGACGCGCGTCGCCGGCCGACCCGGCCGCGCGCACGGCCTGGTGCTCAACCTGATGGGCCGGGTTCTGACCAGCGCGGGCATTCCGGTGCGCGGCGCGCGGATAGAGATCTGGCAGGCCAACGCGCACGGCCGCTACCGCCACCCGAACGACACCAGCTCTACGCCGCTCGACCCGAATTTCGAGGGCTTCGCCATTCTGACCACCGATCAGGAAGGCCGCTACTCGCTCAAGACCATCAAGCCCGCCGCCTACTCGGTCGCGCCCGGCCGCATCCGTCCGGCCCATATCCATTTCGAGGTGCTCGGCCACACCGAGAAGCTGACCACGCAGATGTATTTTCCGGATGACCCGCACAATGCGACCGATCTCCTGCGCAACAGCACGACCCGGCCGGATGCGCTGAACGCCCGCATCCTCGATGGCAATTCCGACGGCGAAGCCGGTTCCAAGATCGCCCTGTTCGACATCGTTCTCGCCGGCGGCTGAGTGGTTCTCCGCTCCTCGTTAACGGAGATGTAATCCAGCCGGCACTTTACACACATCGAGCCTTATGAGAATGAACGTTCGCTCTCACAAGGATCGAGGCATGGTTGAAGTAGCCATCGCGGATAAGCCGGGTTCCGCAAGCGCATCGTCTCAGCGCCAGCGCATCGTCGCGGCGGCGATCGCCTGCTTCGCGCGGTCGGGTTTTCACGGCGCCAGCATGCAGGCGATCTGCGCCGAGGCGGCGATGAGCCCCGGCGCGCTTTACCGCTACTTCCCGTCCAAGGAAGCGATCATCTCCGCCATCGCCGAGGCCGAGCACGAGGCCCATGCCGCCTTCTTCGCCAGGATGGAGGCGGCCGACGATCCGGTCGAGGCGCTGACCTCGATCGGCGTCGAGGCGCTGCAAGCCCTGCTCGCCAGCCCGACCAACACGCTGCAGGTCGAGACCATGGCCGAAGCGATCCGCAACCCGGCTATCCGCGCCGGCTTTCAGCGCAACTGCGACGAGGCGGCGGCGATGATTGTCGCCGCGCTGCGCCGCGGCCAGGCCAACGGCCAAGTCGATCCTGATCTGGATATCGAGGTCGCCTGCCAGCTTGTTATGGCGCTCGGCGACGGGCTTTCGGCGCATCAGGCGCTCGATTCCGGTCTGTCGCCCGAACGGCTGAGGCCAGTTTTGCAGACTCTGTTGCGCCGGTTCTTCCGCCCGCCGAGCACGTCATGAGAAAGCTTCCTTTCATCTTGTTGGCCGGACTGCTTGGCGTACCGGCCCTGGCCGCACCCGAGCCGCGCCCGCCAACCGTGACCGTCGCCGCGGCCGACCGTGGCACCCTCGCCGAAACAATTACCGTCACCGGCACCCTGGTGGCGCGCGACGAGGTCCTCGTCAGCCCCCAGCTTGAAAATCTCGCGATCACCGAGATACTGGCCGAGGAGGGCGACCGGGTGGCGGCCGGCCAAGTTCTGGCGCGGCTGGCACGCGACACGCTCGACGCCACGATCGCGCAGAACGTGGCCCAGACCGCGCGCGCAGATGCCGCAATCTCGCAGGCGCAGAGTCAGATCGTCGAGAACGAGGCCAACCGACGCCAGGCCGAGGCCGCGTTCAACCGCACCCAGCAACTCCTGACCACCGGCGCTGCCTCGCGTGAGACCTTCGACACGCGTGAGGCAGCCAGCCGCATCATGGCATCGCGCGTGGTCTCAGCGCAGAACGCACTGCTCGCCGCCCGGGCGGATCTCGCTCTGGCCATGGCCCAGGGCCGCGAGCTGCAGATTCGCCTGGCCCGCACCGAATTGCGCGCGCCCGTCGGCGGCATCGTCAGCCGGCGCACCGCCCGCCTGGGCGCGGTCATCACGATGGCGGCCGAGCCGCTGTTCCGGATTATCGCCGATGGCGCCATCGAGCTGGAGGGTGACGTGCCCGAAACCCAGCTTTTCCGTCTGCATCCCGGCCAGCCAGCCTTCATCCCCGGCGCCGACGCCAGCCCGGCCCGTGCCGGCCATGTCCGCCTCGTGGCACCCGAGGTCGCACGCGCCAGCCGGCTCGGCCGCGTCCGCATCGCGGTGGACCAAACCGAGGGCCTGGCGATCGGCGGGTTCGCGCGGGCAAACGTCGAAATCGCGCGGCGCGAGGGCGTGCGCGTGCCGCTGTCGGCGGTGCTGTTCCAGCCGGACGGCGCCCGCATCCAGGTTGTCACCGACGGCCGGGTCGAGACCCGGCCGGTGACCCTTGGACTGCGATCCGGCGGCTATGCGCTGATCTCCAACGGGCTTGCCGCCGGCGAAACGGTGGTTGCGGTATCCGGCACCTTCGTTCGCAACGGCGATAGGGTCAGCCCCGTTCGCGCCGCCGGGAGCTGACCCGAAAATGGCCTTCAAGATTTCCGGGGCGGCGATCCGCAATCCGATTCCGTCGCTGGTGTTGTTCGCGGTGCTGATGCTGCTTGGCACCGTCGCCTTCCAGGCGCTGCCGATCACCCGCGCGCCGAACATCGACATACCGGTGATCCAGGTCACGGTGACCCAATCAGGCGCGGCACCGCGCGAGCTGGAATTGCAGGTCACCAAACGCATCGAGGACGCGGTCGCCAGCGTCTCCGGCGTCAAGCACATACAGTCCAGCGTCACCGACGGCGTGTCCTCGACCGGCATCGAGTTTCGGCTCGAGGTCAGCACCGACCGGGCGCTGAACGATGTCCGCGATGCAGTCGCGAAGATCCGCGCCGCCTTGCCCCACACCATCGACGAGCCGATCATCCAGCGCATCGACGTCGTCGGCCAGTCGATCCAGACCTATGCTGCCAGCGCCCCCGGCATGACGCTGGAGGGTCTGTCCTGGTATATCGACGACAGCGTGATCCGCGCGTTGCAGGGAGTGCCCGGCGTCGGGCGGGTCGAAAGAGTCGGCGGCGTCACCCGAGAGATACGGGTCTCCCTGCTGCCGGACCGGCTGGCCTCGCTCGGCATCACCGCGGGTGATGTCAACCGCCAGCTCCTGGCGACTTCGGTTGACCTCGCCGGCGGCCGCGGTGAGCTTGGCGGCAAGGAGCAGTCGATTCGCACCCTCGCCGGCGCGACTACCTTAGCCGGCCTCGCCGCGACGCCGATCGTGCTGCCGGGTGGCCGTGAGGCGCGGCTTTCCGACGTTGCCGAGATCACCGACACCGCCGAGGAGCCGCGCGGCTTCGCACGCCTGAACGGCGACACGCCCGTGGTGTCGTTTTCGATTTTCCGGGCCAAAGGCGCCAGCGACGTGACGGTGGCCGAGGCGGTATCCGCCAGGCTGGAAAAGCTCGACCAGGCGCGCCCGGACGTGAACTTCACCCTGATCGACGACAGCGTGCACACCACCAAGGGCAGCTATATTTCTGCCATGCACTCGTTGATCGAGGGCGCGGTGCTGGCGACGCTGGTCGTGTTTCTCTTTCTCCGTGACTGGCGCGCTACGATGCTGGCCGCGGTCGCGCTGCCGCTGTCGGTCATTCCGGCATTCGGTGCGATGCAGTGGATGGGCTTCTCGCTCAACTTCGTCAGCCTGCTGGCGATCACCCTGGTCACCGGCATTCTGGTCGACGACGCCATCGTCGAGATCGAGAACATCGTTCGCCATATCCACATGGGCAAGCGGCCCTACGAGGCGGCGATCGAGGCCGCTGACGAGATCGGCCTGGCGGTCATCGCCATCACCTTCACCATCGTCGCGGTGTTCGCTCCGGTCAGCTTCATGGGCGGCATTCCCGGGCAGTACTTCAAGCAGTTCGGCCTCACGGTTGCCGCCGCGGTGGTCGTTTCGCTGCTGGTCGCCCGGCTGGTCACGCCCGTCATGGCGGCCTATTTTCTGACAACCCCGACAGCGAGGCAGCGCGCCAGCCACGGCGACAACATGGCGACCCGGTTCTACGCCCAGCTGCTTGTCGTCACGCTCAACCATCGCACCGTCACGCTGCTCGCCGGCCTGGTGATGTTCGGCCTGTCGATCGCCTCGACCGCGCTGCTGCCGACCGGCTTCATCCCGCCCGAGGATAACGGCCGCATCGTCGTCTCGCTGGAGCTGCCGCCAGGCGCCACCCTTGACGATGTCGCGGCCAAGACCGACGCCGTAGCGCGCGCCATGAAGGCCATCCCCGAGGTCACCAACGTCTTCGTCGTCGGTGGCACCACGCCGGTCGGGCTGAAGGAAGTCCGCCGCGCTTCTGCGGTCATCGACCTCACGCCGAAGCAGGAGCGCGGCCGCAGCCAGAAGACAATCGAGGCCGATGTCACCGCCCGGCTGTCGGAAATTCCCGACATCCGCGGCTGGTACGTCAACGACCGCGGCGAGCGCGAACTGTCGGTCAACGTGCTCGGCGATGATGCCGCCGCGCTCGACGCGACCGTCGCCCGGCTGGAAGGCCAGATGCGCCGGCTCGACGGGTTTTCCAACGTGGCGCCGAGTGCGGGCGTCGATCGGCCGGAGATCATCGTTACGCCGAAGCTTGACGAGGCCGCCCGGCTCGGCATCAGCACGGAGGCGATTTCAGAGGCGGTGCGCATCGCCACCTTGGGCGATGTCGATGCCAACCTTGCGAAGTTCCGTGACGGCAACCGGCTGATCCCGATCCGGGTCCAGGCGACGCTCGACCTGCGCCGTGACTTCACGGCGCTCGAGGCCCTGCCTGTGCCCGGCGCCGGCGGCATCAGCGTGCCGCTGTCGGCGGTCGCCCGCATCACCCTGGCACAGGGACCCTCCTCAATCGAGCGCTATGACCGGGTGCGCCGCGTCGTGCTCGGCGCCGATCTGACCGGCAACGTCGCACTTGGCGAGGCGCTGTCGCGGGTGTTCGCCCTGCCCGCCGCAACTGAAATCTCCGCCGGCATCCAGGTCGTGCGCGCCGGCGACGCCGAAATCATGAACGAAGTCTTTTCCGGGTTCGCACAGGCCATGGGCGTCGGCTTGGTGCTGGTTCTGGCATTGCTCGTGCTGCTGCTGCGGGGGCTGTTCCAGCCGCTCACCATCCTGTTCTCGCTGCCGCTCAGCTTGGGCGGCGTTATCCTGGCGCTGCTGATCTTTCACCAGCCGATCAGCCTGCCCGTCGCTATCGGCATCTTGATGCTGATGGGCATAGTCACCAAGAACGCCATCATGCTGGTCGATTTCGCTGTCGAGGCCCAGGCCGCCGGCATGTCGCGGCGGGAAGCGGTGATCTCAGCCGGCCGCAACCGCGCCCGCCCGATCGTCATGACCACCGTCGCCATGGTCGCCGGCATGGTCCCGAGCGCCATGGGGCTGGGCGACGGCGGCGAGTTCCGTGCGCCGATGGCCATTGGTGTCATCGGCGGGCTGATCGTGTCCACGGTTCTGTCGCTGGTGTTCGTGCCGTCGCTGTACACGCTGATGGACGATCTCAGTCGTTTCTCTGCCCGCGCCGGGCGCCGGCTGCTGACGCCGCGCGACAAGCCGGAACTATCCGGACAACCCGCGGAGTAGCGCCGCAGGCACGGAATCTTGGGGCTCTGCCCAAACCCCGCAAGGGGCCGGCGCGCCTTGGAACCCCTCTACTTAAGGAAGGCGCCCCGGGGCGCTACCCCGGCGGGGTTTGGGACAGAGCCCCATCTGTTCTTGCCTACGGCGTCAAAATGCTCTCGATCACGATCGGCGTCTTGCGCACCCGAATGCCGGTCGCGTGATAGACCG
>JANXRT010000078.1 GCA_025356735.1 Acetobacteraceae bacterium
CAGCGCCGCCTGGTTTTGCGCCAGTGCATCGCGCTTGCACCCAACCTCAAAATTGGCGATTGATTGCACCACCACAAGCTCGTTGCGTAGTCCAGAGTTTTCCGTCTCTGCCGCAATGCGCTTCGCCTCGATCCTGGCAACCTCGAGCCGGGCCGCGGCGAGGTCGGCCTGAATGGCATAGGCTTCCTGCCGCACTGCATGAGTGGCCGCACGGCCGTGTTCAAGCAGCGATCTTTGCTGCCGGCCTGAGGGCCGCAGCCATTGGTCGAACAGATTGGGCGGCGTCGCGAAAGCAGGATGCAGCGCGTCCCAGCGCTCAACCGCCAGATAGAAGCGATTTAGGCCATCGAACCAGACGAACCGATAGGAAGCCTGCACCAGCAATCCGTTCCAGGCTTGCCAGCTTTCCACCTGGGAGTTGGGTTCGGTCGCCTCGACCAGCACGATCCATGGCCGGAAGTTCTCGAAGTCGGCGCCGCGCAGCACGTCCGCCTCGGCGCCCTCCACGTCGATCTTCAGGAAATGGATGTCTCCGGCCGCATGCCTGCGGCAAATATCCGCCAACGTGCGCACCGGCACGCGCAATGTCTCGTCGCTGCGCCCCTGCCCGACATGCCGGGCGGCTAATGCCTCATCGACGGTGCTAAGGCCGGTTCGGGTGAAATGGTGCAGCTCGGCCTCTCCCGACTTGGCCCCCGCCAGGCAGCGCAGGTTGATGTCGCGCGGCCGGGCAGCGAACAACGCGGGAAAATAATCCGGCGACGGCTCGATGTTGATGCCATGCCAGCCGCGATCGTAGAACGCGCGCGTCACCGAATCCTCATCGGAATCGGCCGCCCCGACATCGATGTAGAACCCGGTTCCGATGTCGCGCAGCGCCCGCCACAGCATCAGGTCCTCGAAGTTCTGGGCGTAGGTGACGAAGGCGCTCAAAGCGGTTCCCTGTAGAATCGAAGGCTCAGCTCGCCACCCCTTTCGCGACCACGCCCGGCGCCGCTAGCCGCGCCAGCGCGTTCACCGGCACGGCGAAGCCCCGCCGCCAAATGTCCTTGCGCCTTTCGGTGAATTCGGCGACCAGGAACACTACCGCCATCGTGCCGATCAGGATGCTCGCCATCGACTTCCACGACTGCACCTCCCACGGCACCAGCGAGCGGATCAGAAACGCCACCGGGACATGCAGCAGATACAGCGTGAAGGTCGTCCCCGCCAGCCAGCGTATCAAGCCGGCGATCCGCCGAAGCGCCCGCTCCAGCGCGTCCGACACCGCATGGGCGCCGACCAGCTGGGCGGCGAACAGCAGGCCGATGCCATAGATCAGGACCAGCTGCTGGCGGCTGCCGCCAAGCCCATGCGCGATCGGCTGGACGGCATCGAATTGAACCATAATGCCGTAGATGACGATGGGCGCCACGAACAGGAACCATCCTGCGGCCCTGCCGACCCAGGCTCGGGCGCAGGTCGAATAGCAGGCAACGCCGAACAGCCAGACCGGAAATACCTCGAGCACACTGCGACCGACATACGCCGCGCCCAATGCGAGAAGCAGGATGCGCATGTAGCCACGCGCGAACATCGCGATTGCAAACAGCAGGTAGTACCAGACCTCGTAGCAGAGCGACCAATAGACCACCGCCGTGCCGAACACGTAGCCGACATCGCCGACCATGTTGGTGAAGGTCAGGCAGCGCAGGAAAGCCGTAAGCGTCAACTTGGTCGGGTAAAGATCGGGATTGAGCGCGGCGCCCCAGAGATCAAGCGGGATCGTCAGCAGTAGTGCCGGGAGTGCCACCGAATAAACCCGCGACAGCCGCGCGATCGCGAATGACGCCAAGCCCTGTTCGCGGGTGGCGCGAACGTGGCTGATGACGAAGCCGGACAGCACGAAGAACACCAGCACCGCGGGCTCGCCGAACTGCACGAAGATGCCGAACGGAGCGCCAGCCAGCTTGCCATAGCCCATATGGAACAGGAACACCGCAAGCGCCGCCGCGAAACGAACGACATCAAGGTAGAGCGATAGTCCGATCGGCATTCAGCTATTCCATCGTCGGAGGATCATACCGCACGGCGTCCGCGCCGCATGTCTCTATCTGCTGCCGATCTATGCCGCTCCGGCTTCCAGAACCCTGCGCACATCCGCTTGCTCCAGTTCCCGCCACTGTTCGATCAGCCTGGCCACCGAAGGATGGTCTCTCACAGCCGAAGGAAGCCGCTTTTCCACTGCCAGGACGTATTGCTTGTACAAATCGCCGTGCAGGTCTTGCGTCTCGACAGAACCGACGATCTCATCGTCAGACATCATCGATATCTGCCAGCCCGAACGCTGCTTGATCTCCGCTTCGGATTTGGTCGATGCAAAATAGTCCACGTTGACGGCTTCCTGTGGGCTGGGATCAGCAGGCGGGCACAACTTGCGGTCGAGAATCCGGTAGATCGCGTATCCGTGATCGCGCAAAATGTCGAGCAACACACGGTAAGAATACCCGGCATTGCCGCACGTCATTGCGTTCGCTTCAAAGACGATGTCGGGGTGCCATCGGGCCAGGGTTCTGTCGGCACCCGACAGGGCTGCTTTTTCCGAACCCTCAATATCAATTTTCATCACATCGACCCGCCGTATGTTCATGTGATCAACATAATCGTCGATGACGATGTGCGGCGCGTAGAGCCTGGACTGCGGGACGACACCGCCCCAGGCGCTGGTTCCGCCGACGCCTGCGAAACCCGGACGATCCGAGACCGCCCCCTGTATGATCGTCAGCTCTGAAATTCCGTTCTTTGAAACGGACCGTGACAGGTGCTGGATGTTCGACGAAAGCAACTCGAAAGCATGAACCTGGGCGCCGTTGATGCAGGCCGGCAGGCTGATCGTTCCTATGTTGGCACCCAGATCAAAGAACACGTCGCCGGGCCGTACCCAGGCATTGAGGAATATCCAGCTCGAATCATGGACGGCGCCAACGGAAACAGCCGCATGGAAGTCATCCTGATCCCTGACCTGGTAGCTCACGAAGTAGCGCGCGCCGCTTGGCAGGATCGTCTCGAGAAAGGCATGTTCCGGCTGGAGCGGCGTCATCAGGACGGCAAGCTGTTCGATGCTTTGCCTCACCTGCTGAAGGTCGGTCTGCCCGCGGGCATCCATTTGCTGGATACCCAATTGCAGATGCGACATCCGGCCGGAAAGGCCATTCGTTCCGAGCAGGGATCGGAGCGCGTTAGATGCCGGCTTGAGCATGGTCCTGATCATCATCGTTCCTTGATCGCACGCGATATGAACCCCCGCAGGAAAGCGAGGCGATTTGGAAGTAGGAGGGCGGACCGCCCGCTCTCGCCGATTGGCCTTGCAGCAAATAAGGTATGGATCGCGGCAGGTTTGCCCGATGGGTCTAGCCGATGCAAGTTGGCGGCCAGGATCGGCGCGTCTCGCCACGCCGCTTTGTCAGCCTTTCACCAGGACGCTAAAAGACCAGACCAGCCGCGCCCCCAGCCAAAGGCGACCCATGAACCTGCCCCTATCCAACCTCACCGTCCTCGACCTGACCCTGGCTCGCGCCGGACCGACCTGCGTGCGCCACCTGGCCGACTGGGGCGCCAACGTCATCCGCATCGAACCGCCCGACGCCGGCGGCGCCGAGGACATCGCAGGCAACCGCCACGGCTTCGACTTCCAGAACCTGCACCGCAACAAGCGCGCCATCCGCCTCAACCTCAAGGCGCCGGAGGGCCACGCCGCCTTCATGAAGCTGGTCGCGACCGCCGACGTCATCGTCGAGAACATGCGCGCCAGCGTGAAGCACCGCCTGCACGTCGCCTGGGAGGACGTGCAAAAGGTCAACCCGCGCATCGTCTATGGCAGCATCTCGGGCTTCGGGCAGGACGGCCCATACGGGCCCCGCGCCGGTGTCGACCAGATCGCGCAGGGCATGGGCGGCCTCATGTCGATCACCGGGTTGCCGGGGCAGGGGCCGGTGCGCGTCGGCATCCCGATCGCCGACCTCACCGCCGGCAACCTGCTCGCACTCGGCATCATGACCGCGCTGTACGACCGCCACACGACCGGCGTCGGCCGGTGGGTTCACACCTCGCTGCTTGAAGCCCAGATCTTCATGCTGGACTTCCAGGCCGCGCGCTGGCTCATCGCGGGCGAGGTCGCCCCCCAGGCCGGCAACAACCACCCGACCGGCATCCCCACGGGCGTCTTCCCGACCACTGACGGCCACATCAACATTGCCGCATCCTCGGCGCGGCTATGGGAACGCTTCTGCGACACCATCGAAAAGCCCGACTGGAAAACCCGCGACGGCTGGCAGACCCAGAAAGGCCGCAGCACCGACCGCGACGCGATCAACGCCGCCATCTCCGAAGTCACCGCGACAAAGCAATCCGCCCACTGGATCGAGCTGTTCGAGGAGGCAGGCATTCCCTGTGGCCCGATCTACACCATCGACCAGATGTTCGATGACCCCCAGGTCAAGCATCTCGGCATGGCAACCCCCATGCACGACCACCCCGTTCTCGGCACCCAGCACATCGTCGCCTCGCCGCTCAATATCTCCGGCATCCCGAAAGACATCCGCACCCCCACGCCCGACGCCGGCGCCCACACCGACGAGGTGCTGGCCGCCATCGGCTACAGCCCGGCCGACCTCACCCTATTGCGCCAAAAGGGAGTGATCTGATGGACCCGATCCTCGATGCCGCGACCACCGCCTACGCCGGCGGCAAGATGCTGTCGGGCAAGCATGAAGGCGTCGGCATCCTCGTTTTCAACCAGCCCGAAAAGCGCAACGCCATGTCGGTCGAGATGTGGGACGGCATGTCCGCCATCCTCGACGACTTCGCATCGGATGAAACGATCCGCGTGGTGGTCCTGACCGGCGCCGGCGACAAGGCGTTCGTCTCGGGCGCCGACATCAGCCAGTTCGAGAAGCAGCGCTCCAACGCCGACGCCCAGAAGGAATACGAGAAGCTCACCAGCGCCGGCCGCGCCAGGCTTGCCACGTTCGAGAAACCGACGATCGCACGCATCCGCGGCTTCTGCATGGGCGGCGGCCTCGGCATCGCCATGCAGGCCGACCTGCGCCTCGCCGCCGACGACGCGCAGTTTGCCATCCCCGCTGCCCGGCTGAGCATCGCCTACGGCTTCGACATGGTGCGCAAACTCACCGACCTGGTCGGCCCCGCCCACGCCCGCATGATCCTCTACACCGGCGCCCGGCTGGACGCGCGCGAGGCCGAGCGCATCGGCCTGGTCAACCGCGCGCTGCCGGCCGAAACCCTGTCCGCCGAGGTCCTGAAGATCGCCCGCACCGTCGCCGGAAACGCGCCGCTGTCCGTCCGCGCCAGCAAGCTGTCGGTCGCGGCCGCGATGCAGGACGAAAGTGCCCGCGACATGAAAGCCATTCAGGCGGCCTCCGTCGCCTGCTTCGACAGCGCCGACTACAAGGAAGGGCGCACGGCGTTCATGGAAAAGCGCCAGCCGGTGTTCACGGGGAAATAGCGGCCCTATTTCATCTTCGCAAAGACCTGGCGGTCCTTGTTGTCGCGCATCAGCATCGAAAAGCTGGGAATGCGTTCGAAGCCGAGGCCCAGCGGAAAGCCGCTTTCCGGGTCAGGAATAATCTTGCCGTAGCTCTCGCCGGCAACCTTCTCCCACTTTCCCGCCGGCTTCTTGATTTCGACGTTGGCAACCGTCGCCAGCAGCATCATCCGCACGATCGCCTCCTTTGGCCGCGACGGCTTGGACAGGCTTGGAACCCCCGCCATCATCGTCCAGCCATTGGCCAGCGCCCACGCCACAAGCTCGTCCTTGGTCATCGTCGATCTCGTCCTGAAAATCTTCCGGTCACCCGCAAGCCCTGATCACCCGCCCGGCACGTCCCTCGTCAGCAGCGCCGGGAAGTTCACGTCCAGCCGGCCCTCAAGGATCTTCTCCTCATCCTCCATCGGTGCCTCCTCCCGCACGCGCCCCGCCGCCGCACGGGCCCGCTCCCAATGCTCGCGATCCTGGCCGTGGGGGCGCCCCTCTTGCTCCCAAAGGAAATACGCCGTTTCGCGAACCCTCGTCTGGGTGTCTGGCGCCTGGGTGTCTGATGCCTGGGTGTCTGATGCCTGGGGGGCTGGTTTGCGTCGAGCCATCGGTGTCTCCCGTGAACACTATCCGGTTGCTGGCATTGACCTGCCAAAGGTGAAAAACAAGGGTCAGAGCACGATAGCCTGGAAATTCCATCGCGCAACATCGTCGCCGAAACGTCCTGGAACCATGCCGATCCGTGACGCTTGAGAAGCATCCAACGGAGGAAAAAATCATGCCCGCACCCGATAGCCTGAAGGAAGTCTACGCCGACGAAATGAAGGATCTGTGGTCCGCCAACGACCAGATGACCCGCGCGGTCAGGACCCTCAGCGAGCAGGCCCAGGATCCCAAGCTCAAGAAGCTGCTTGAGACTTCGGTCGACGGCATCAACAACCATGTTGAAACGCTGAAATCCCTGATTGGGGAAACCGGCGGCGAAGTGGAGAAGGAGCATTGCCTGGGCATGGAGGGCCTGGTTCGCGAAGCTCTCAAGCACGGCGTCAAGGAAGCGCCCGGGAACCCCGAACTGCACGATCTGGAGATCATCTCGCAGTATCAGCGCATGTCGCACTACGGCATCGCCGGCTTCGGCACGGCCGCCGCCTACGCCGCAGCCCTCGGCCTCAAGGAGCATGAGACCAAGCTGAAGTCGATCGTCTCGGACATCTACAAGGGCGACGAGTTCTCCAGCCAGCTTGGCGAGCAGGTCGCCAAGCTCTCCGCGAAGCAGGCCTAGGCAAAGAAGAGTATGGGGCTCAGCCCCATACTCCCTCGCCTCAGCGCAGCCCCAATCCCCGAGCGATAATTCCACGCAAAATCTCCCGCGTCCCACCACGCAAGCTAAACGAAGGTGCGTGCATCATCGTGTAAGACAACGTCGTCAGGTAATCCCGCGTCGAGTCCGCCTCAGGCTCCGCATCGACCAGCAGCCTGGCAATATCGGGAATTTCCTGCTCGATCAGCGCCCCAAGGTCCTTGACCAAAGCCGCTTCCAGTGTCGGGTTCTGCCCGGTCTGCAACATGCCGGCAACCGAACGCGACAGCCGGCGCAACGTCAGGAAGTGTGCGGTCAACCGGCCGACGGCGATCTGCGCGGTGCGCGACGGGTCGGTGCCCAGCGCGCGGATCAGCTCGACCATCAGCCCGAACGACGACAGGAAACGCTCGGGCCCGCTGCGTTCCAGCGCCAGCTCGCCGGTGATCTGGTTTTCCGAGTCCACGCGCACGCCCACTTCCATGGAAGTCTTCGAGGCAAAATTCACCTGTGCTCGGATGTGCACGATGTAACCCAGTTTAATGGGTGCCACAAAATGAAGCGCGTCGATCGAAGCGGTGACCACCACGCGCCGGGCATGGCGACCGGCGGCGATGGCGCCTGCGATATCGATCCAGGCCATGACTTTCCCTCCGAAGATTGTGCCGAGCGCATTCGTATCAGAAGGCAGGACGAGTTCAGTCATGATCACTTGGGAGTCAGTCGGAGATTT
>JANXRT010000086.1 GCA_025356735.1 Acetobacteraceae bacterium
CCGGCACCGTCGAGTGCGGCCGGGGCAGCCGGTCGTTGAGCAGCGCCTGGATCACGAACACGTCGCCCGGCGCGTTGACGCCGTCCCGGCCGACCGATTTCAGGATCGGCGGGGCGATCCGCCCCATCTCATCGACGCTCAGCACCACCGCGGAGGGAACCAGTGCCAAACTCGTCTCGATCCGCGATGGAAAAGGGTGGATGCAAAAAGGTTGCGGGCGCACAGTATCACTAGGCCACCCGCGCGCAGAAGGACTATCGTTGCACGCGACACCGCATTCTCGTGCGGTGAATTTCAGGGCATCCGTGCAAGGCGCATCGTGAAAACGTCGAAATGAGCGGACCCCGGCTGGCGCGATGGTTGTTCTCCGCGGCCGGCGTCGCGCTGCTCGGCGCGCTGGCCTGGCTGTTCGGCCCGGCGCTGGACTTCCTTGAACCTCCCATCACCCGCGCCGCCCTTGTTGCCGCGCTGCTGGTTGCCTGGGCCGCCGCCAATGCCGGCATCGACTGGCGCCAACGCCGCCGGGAAACCGCGCTCACCGCCGGCATCACCGCAAGCGCCGACATGGCGGCCGAAACCGCCGCACTCCGCCAGAAACTCGCCGAGGCGCTGGCGGTGCTGCGGAAGGCCAGGGGTGCCCGTGGCAGCGTCTATGAGCAGCCCTGGTACCTGCTGATCGGCCCGCCCGGCGCCGGCAAGACCACGGCGCTGATAAACGCCGGGCTGCACTTCCCGCTCGCCGCCGAGATGGGTTCGGCGACCGTCGCCGGCGTCGGCGGCACCCGCCTGTGCGACTGGTGGTTCACCGACGACGCCGTGCTGATCGACACCGCCGGCCGCTACACCACCCAGGATTCCGACCAGGCGGTCGATCGCGCCGGCTGGGAAGGCTTTCTGGACACCCTGAAACGCACCCGACCGCGCCAACCGGTCAACGGCGTCATCGTCGCCATCGCCATCTCCGACATCCTGGCCGCCACACCGGAAAAGCTCGCCGCCCACGCCACCGCCATCCGTCGCCGCGTGCGCGAGGTATCGGACCGGCTCGGCCTGCGCGTGCCGGTGTATGCCATGCTGACCAAGGCCGATCTTCTGGCCGGCTTCACCGAGTTCTTTGATGACCTTGACCGTGAAAGCCGAGGCCAGGTCTGGGGCACCACCTTCGCCACCACCCAAACCGAAGTGGGACCCGTCGCCCAGTTCACCGCCGGGTTTACTTCCCTGCTCACCCGCCTCGACGACCGGCTGATCAATCGCCTCCAGGCCGAGCGCAGTCCCGCCCGGCGCGCGCTAATCGCCGGCTTCCCGGCCCAGGTCGCCACCCTGGAAAAGCCAGTTTCCGACTTCCTGCAGGCAGCCTTCGGCGGCTCGAAGCTCGATCCCGCGCCGTTCCTGCGCGGCGTCTATCTGACCTCCGGCACACAGGAGGGCACCCCGATCGACCGCCTCACCGGCGCCCTGTCGCGGATGTTCGGCGTCGATCAGCGCCGTGCGCCGAGCCTGCGCCCGGAGCAGGGCCGCAGCTACTTCCTGTCGCGGCTGCTGCGCGACGTGGTGTTCAACGAGGCGATGCTGGTCGCGAGCTCCCCCCAGGCCACGCGCCGCCGCCTTCTGCTGCGCGCCGCCGCCTTCGCCGGCATCGCCACGATCACGCTTGGCGCCAGCGCCGCGCTGTGGCAGGCCCGCACCGACGGCCAGCGATCCATCAACGCCGCAACCAGGAAAGCCGCCGACTACGAACGCGCCGAGGCGGCCCTGGCAGCCCGGCCGCCCGGCCTCGATCCGGTATCCAGCGCCGACCTGCCGGCGCTGCTCGCCATGCTGGACCCATCCAGGAACCTGTCCGTGGCCGATGCCGGGAAAGCAACCTGGACTGGCCTCGATCTCTCCCAGACGGAAAAGACAACCGCCGCCGGCGCGCTCGCCTACAGCCACGCGCTCGGCCGGACTCTGCTGCCGCGCCTGGTCTGGCGGCTGGAGAACCAGATGCGCGCCGGCATCGACCGGCCGGAATTCCTCTATGAGGCGATGCGCGTCTATCTGATGCTGGGCAACCTCGGCCCGCTCGACCGCGGCTTCGTCCATGCCTGGATGGCGATCGACTGGCAATCCGCCTACCCTGGTGCCACCTTTGCCGAGCCGCGCGAAAGCCTGCTGCGCCATCTCGACGCGATGCTGGCCGAGCCGCTGCCCCAAGTCCCGCTCGACGGCGATCTGGTGGCCCGCGCGCGCGAAACCTTCGACCGCGTGCCGCTCGCTGTCCGCGTCTATGCCCGCATCCGCGATTCCGCGCCCGCCCGGCGCCTGCCGTCCTGGAAGCCGCGCGATCCGCTCGGCGCCGCCGGCTCTACCATCTTCGTGCGCGCCTCCGGCAAGCCGCTCGATGACGGCATTCCCGGCTTCTACACGCCCGAGGGCTTTCACCTCGTGCTGCTGCACTCGCTCGGCGACGTGATCAAGACCGTCGCGGCGGAGAACTGGGTGCAAGGCCAGATCGTCCCGTTCGACACCACCGGCCCGGCCATGGAAGCGACCGAGCACGACGTGGTTGCGCTGTACGAGGCCGACTTCGCCCGAAACTGGGACGCCATGCTGGCCGACCTCAACATCCTCGAGATGCGCAGCGTGCCCCAGGCCGCCCAGGACCTGTTCATCCTCGGCTCCAGCCAGTCGCCGCTGCGCGGCCTGCTGGCATCGATCGCCCGCCAGCTCACCCTCTCGGTGCCGCCGACAGGCGCCGCCCAGCCGGCCGACGACGCCGGCAACCGCCTGCGCTCGCTGCTCGGCGCCCAGGCAGCCGAGCCCGCATCCGCCCTGCCGGGCTCGGCGATCGACGCGCGCTACAAGCCGATCCGCGACCTGGTGGGCTCGGGCGCCGGCGCGCCGATCGACCTCGTGCTGAAATCCCTGACCGACCTGCAGCAGCTCCTGGCCAAGACCGCCGCCGCCGCAGGCACCGCCACTCCCGCAAGCGGCACGGACCCGGCGCTGGCAATCCGCGCCGAGGCGCAGCGTCAGCCCCAACCTTTGGCCAGGTGGCTGACCAGCATGTCCGGCGCCGCCCGCAAGTAGCGCCGCAGGCAGAAGAAGCTTGGGCTCTGCCCAAACCCGCAAAAGGGCCGTCGCCCTTTTGAAACCCTACACTTAAAAGGATGCGCACCGGGGCGCTCCCCGGCGGGGTTTGGGGCAGAGCCCCATGCTTACGCCTGATAATACATCTCACCAGCAACCTTAACCTCAACCCGCCGCGTCCCAGCCGGCAAATTCAGAATGGCCGCGCCGTCCGTCCACCGGCCGGTGCCCTCCGCCTGCCACCAGCCCTGCTCCAGCTCCGGATGATCGACTGGAATCTCCACTCGTGCCGCGCCGTCGCCAACAACGATGCGCTCCACCCGCACGCCAAGCCGGCGGCGGTCGTCGAGCCAGGGCCGAGCATCCTGCGGGCGCGCCGAGCGGGAAACGAGGCGCGCCGTCCGTGCCTCCCGCCCCAGCAGGAAGCCATGCCAGCCATCGCGCACGAAGATCGGGCGGCGGGTCTCGCCGTCGGCCTCAAGCCGCAAATCCGCATCCGTGGTCGTGACCGGCTTGACGGCAACGAATCCCAGCGCCGTGCCGCGTTCGTGCAGCCGCCGCCAGATTGGCTCGACGGTCGCGGGATCAACCGCGAGGCGCGCGCAGGAGTCGGTTTTCCAGCCCGCAGGCTCCGACGCCTCGTCCATTGTATTATCGAACCGGCCGCGGTTGCCGGTATCGAGGTAGCTCTCCGTCGCCAGCCCTTCGGACAGCAGCACGGCGTGGCGGTCGAGCTCGACATGGAAATAGGTGATCTCGGAAAAACCCGTGTCGCGCGCGATGCTGCCGCCATTGACCAGCAGCCGCGTCGGGATCAGCACGCCGTCGGTGAACACGCAGTGCTCGGGCGACAGCCACAGGTCGCGATGCGGCACGTTGCCGCCGAACGCGTGCTTTCGGATGCGGATCGGCTGGGCCAGTTCCGGCGTCGGATGGCGCGCGAGATCGACCTGGCGCCGTCCGATCCAGACAACCGGGCGCGATGTCGCCGCGCCAAGCGTGAGCACGTGATCGCCGGGCCGCAGCACCTCGACCGCGACCTCGCCGTCCGGCGTCGCGATCCGGGTGCCGGCGGCGAAGCAGACGACGCTCAGCAGGAATTGGCCCTGCAGCAACCCGCCGGCGCCGAGCAGGGCGGTGTCGCCGGCCGCCTGCGCCGCGGTGACGCTCAGCACCGGGGTGCCACCGTCGATCAGCTTCACCGTGGTGAGATCGCCGTGTTCCGCCAGGTATTCAAGCTGGTCGATGTATCGGCTGACATCGTAGCTGTAGGCGGCGACGTTGACCGGGCCCGACAGGTGGGCGAGCACGCCGTTCTGCTCCTCGGCGATGGCGGCCAGGGTGCCGGGGTCGGCCAGGCCGGCGATGTGCAGGGTCCACGGGCCGGCGATCGGATCGAGCGTGTCGTTGCGCATGTTGTAGTTGAGCTGATAGCTCGCCAGCGTGATGACCGGCGTGCCGGCATCGGTCAGCACCACCGGATAAGGGTTGAAATCCTGCGCGCCGAACGCGTCGGCGCCCGCCATGATGGTGGCGGCGCCGATCACCAGGCGCGGCGCGGCGTCGGTGTAGGTCAGCCGGCCGAGCTGCCCGGCGGCAGCCAGCGCCTGGATCTGCGGCAGGTTGGCCAGGATGTTGGCGACGCTGTCCTGAACCGTGAAGTTGGTGAACCGCGCATCCAGCACCGGGTTCGGCAGGTCGGCGGCGAGGATCAGCTGCGACAGCAGGTAAGGCGTGTTGGCCAGCGCCAGCACCGGCGCGTAGGTCGTGGCCTGCGCCGCGGTCAGGCTGAAATACGGAACCCCTCCACGCGTATCGATCGAGCCGATCTTGCCCGCGGCGGCAAGGGTCAGAAGCTGCGGCATCAACGCCGTGAAGTTCGGCGGAACGTCGCGCAGCACCAGCGAACCGGCGGCAAGCTTGCCGATGATCGCATTGCCGCCGTTGGCCAGCGTCGCCGCCCGGAAAGGGGCGGATCGCCCCGTTGATCGTCACGCTGAACGGCGTCGTGATGCGCCCGAGCAGCGTGTCGATGTTGGCCGCGACTTGCCAGTTCTGCAGCGTCAGCGTCGGCGTGCCGGCATCTGTGAGCGTGATGGAGTAGTTGCTGCCGGTCGCCAGGAACAAGTCGGCGTTGGCGGCCAGCATGGCGGCCGATAGGCTGAAATTCGCTGCCCCGATGATCGTGACGGCCAGCTTGCCGGCGGCGGCGAGCGGCTCCAGCGCCGCCAGGTTGGCCAGGATGTTGGCCGCGGAATCGACGACGTTGAGTGCCTGGAACACGCCCGACGGCACCGGAGTCGTTGCCGCCGCCGCAGCGGTCACGCTTTCGGACAGGATATACGGGCTGGCGATCATGGCCAGCACGGCGCCCGCGCCGGCCGCCTGCGCGGCGGTCAGCGTCCAGCGTGGAAAGCCGTCGATGAGGCGGATCGGCCCAAGGTTACCGGCGGCGGCAAGCGCCTCCAGGGCGGCCAGAAAGGGCGTCAGGTTGGCGGAGTAGTCGGCGATCGCAACGGCCGCTGCCAGATGGGTGTCGGATGCGATCGCCGGCGCCGCGACCGCCCCGATCGCGCCCACCACACCATAGGTGAAGGCGTCGGAGATGTGGGACAGCACGGCATGGGTGGCGGAGGTGATCGACCAACCCGGCAAGGCAAGCGGCACGCCCGGATCGGTCAGGGTGATCGTGTAAGGGGTGTTTATCTTCGCCAGCGCGGAGAGGCTTTGGGCAACCTGGACCGAATTCAGCGACAGCGCGGGCGTGCCTACATCGTTCAACGTCACCCCGCCAAGCGTGCCGGCCTCCGCCGATTCCTCAAACGACACGATCTGCGACACGAAGGTGGCGGCGGCTATGGCCTTGTCGGCCTTGACGGTGGCGCCGATGGTGTGGGGGGACGCGATCTTCGCCAGGGCATCCGGGTTGGCGGCGGCGGTTGCCGCGGTGATGTTGAGAACCGGCACGCCGCCGTCGAGCAGGTCGATCGCGATGAGCTTTCCCGCCACCGTCAGCGTCTGCACCGCCGCCAGGTTGGCGACTAGGCCGCCGCTGTTGTCGGCCACGCGAACCGCGGTCAGGCTGGCCAGGACCCGGTTGTTCTCGCTCACGATGTTGGTCGCGGCGAACGAGCTGATCACGCCGGTGACGTTGAGGTGGTAGTTACCGGTGATCTGGTTCAGCACCTGGAAACGGACGGAAAAGTTGCCGAGCACGTCGCCGGCGATGGTCACGGTCGGCGTTCCGGCATCACTCAGGGTGATGCTGAACGTGTTCTCGTAGGCATAGGACAGCGCGTTGGCATGTTGGCCAAGCTGCGCCGCGGTAAGGACGATATCTGGGGAAGCCTCGATGAAGCGCAGCTTGCCGAGCCGCCCCAGCCGCGCGAGCCCGTCGATCGCGGCGAGGTTCGCCACGATGTTGGCGTCGCTGTCCTGCACGGTATAGCTGAAGAACCCCGTACCGAGCGCCGGCGGGCTGCCGGCCTGGGCCGCGGCGATGATTTGCGACAGCTGGGTGTTGGGCGAGAACAGCGACAGCGCCAGCGCGTTGTCGGTCGCCTGCTGCGGTGTCAGGCTGAGTCGCTGGAAGCCGGCATCGCGCATCGTGATGGCGGAAATCTTGCCCGCCACGGCCAGGATTTGCAGCGAGGCGATGAAGTTGGATAGTTTCGATTGGTAATCCAGCACGACCAGGCCGCCCGGCAGCAAGCCGGAATTGGTGCCGCCAAGCGGCGCGACCGGGTTGGCGGGGAGGCCGGACACGTTGGAGGAGGTGAAGTGGTCCTCTCCGTCCAGGATGCCGGCCACCACGCTGGGCCGAATTGGCCCATCGAAGGCAAGCTTGAACGGCGTGGCGATGCTGGCGATCACCGTGGTGAAGATCAGCGTCGCGGTGTCCCAGCGCGGCAGGGTCACGGTCGGTGTGCCGGCATCGGTCAGCGTGATCGTGTAGGGTGCGGCGATCCGCGACAGCGTGTTGGCGCCGGCCGCGACCTGGGCCGCGCTCAGCGAGAACGCCGGCGATCCGGCATCGGTCATCCGCACCAGCCCAAGCAGCCCGTGGCGCCACAGCGCCTCGATCGCCGGCAGGTTGGCGGCGATCGCGGCGGCGCTG
>JANXRT010000125.1 GCA_025356735.1 Acetobacteraceae bacterium
TCCAACACGGGCTGGCCGGTGGCATCTGCCAACAACCCCGGCAGCAGCGTGAACTCATATCCATACGGCCCAAAGCTCGGGTTGGAAGCCGTGTAGAGGCTGCCGCCGAAGTCGGCATCGGCACCGCTCGTCACCGTCACATCCTGCAAGGTGTTGGAATCCGCATCATAGATGAAGCTACCGGAGAGGTTGGCCCCACCGGAGAACGATGCGGCAGACAGACGCCAGGTCAGCGGCGAGGCTGTAGCCGTGGTAAAGCCCAGGGCTGCCAGCAAAAAGGAAAGAATTGCAATCTGCAATCGGAGAGGAGAAACCATTTTGGTTCACCGAGGCTGTTTTCGCTTTGAGAGAACAGCATGAACTTGTTAACGGAGCCTTACCGACCCGACGAAGAAAGCTTAGGTCTCCGCCCTAAACCCCGCCAGGGTAGCACCCTGTAGCGCTTCCATATGCCAAGGACGAATTTATGTGCTATCACTTAGTCGAGTGATATCGGTATGTCCTACGACAAGATATTTCAATCGAAATCTAATCGAAGAAATCCTCATCGAGCTTCTTGATATGCAATGTCTCTTCAATTCGGCAACCGACATCGTGACGGATCATGAGTCTTGTCAGTTGCTCGCTATCTATCAGCACGATCCGTTTGCTGAGAAACTCTGCCGTTTCCCGCGCGGAGGACGAAAAGGTTGAGGTTGTCACAAACAGACCTTTGGACGCCTTATGCCGATCGAGACTGCCGAAAAAGTCCCGAATGGCTCCAGCGCCGATGTTGTTGCCAGCGGCGTAGCGTTTAGCTTGGATATAGACACGGTCCAATCCTAGCGCGTCCTGGTCGATGACCCCATCAACTCCGTCATCACCGCTTCGGCCGATGGCACGGCCGGCTTCCGCAGCCGAGCCACCAAAGCCCATGTTGTGAAGCAAGTTGACGATAAGACGCTCAAAGAACTCCGGCGGAGCAGCGCGAATTCTATCGAGCAGGTCTTGAGCCAGTGACGCATCAATCCGCCTGTGAGCCACCCGCATGATCTCGTCCGGTGTTTCGGTCGCGGTCGCGAAGGCAAGTTCAGCCGACGCAGCACCTGTGGCAGCTTCAGGTGCTGATCCTTCCTTGAATTGCCGGAAAGCCTCGAACTGCATCAGGAAGCGGCTGTCGATGGACGAGGGCATCGAGTCTACAACCTTCTGCCCTGCGGGAGTGATCCTGAAGTAGCCGCGCCGCGTGTTTTCAAGCAGACCGGCCTTATTAAGATACGTTTTCGCCCAATGGGTCCGGTTCCCAAACACGGTTTGCTTGCCGGACGGGAGCAACTCTGACCGCTCATCGAGGCTGACGTTCAGTTGATCCGCCAGCTTTGCGACAGCCTCACCAAAACGGATTTCTTCACCTCCTGAAATGAGGAGGACAGGAAGCATCAATGACTGAAAATGCGGTATCGACATCCAGCCATTCTATACGGAATGGAGGATGTGAGAAACACACTCCCTATCGCCGTCGCGACATCTACATCGGCTTCCAGACAACGAATTGCTTCGAAAGCACCGCCTTCCGTCGAAACAAACCGCAACGACCGGGCGAGAAGATAAGCTAGCGGTTCGCGCCGGGCACCCACAACACATCGGCTGTACCAAATTCGTTCAGCACACGTCCAACGACAAATAGATGGTCTGACAGCCGGTTGAGGTAGTGCACCAACGCCGAATTCACCATTTCCACAGCCGCCAGCGCAACCACCAGCCGCTCCGCACGGCGAGTCACGGTTCGCGCATGATGCGCCGCCGCCGCCGCCGTGCCACCCGGCAGGATGAAGCTGGTCAACGGCGGCAGTGTCTCGTTCATCGCTTCGACCTCGGCTTCCAGGCGCAGCACCGGCGCATCGGTCAGGCGCAGCCGTTCGCGGGTGGCGTCGCTCTGCGGCACGCAAAGGTCGGCGCCGACGTCGAAGAGGTCGTTCTGGATGCGGGCCAGCATGGCGTCGGTGTCGCCTTCGGTGTGCAGGCGCAGCAGCCCGATCAGCGCGTTGGCTTCGTCCACGGTGCCGTAGGCTTCCACGCGCAGCGCGTCCTTGCGGACGCGCGACCCGTCGCCGAGCGACGTTTCTCCGCCGTCGCCGCCGCGCGTCACCACTCGATCAATTCGAACCATAAGTGTCCCCTTCTTCGTGAGGGGTTCTAAGGGCTAGCCCTTAGCGGGGCCCGGGGCAGAGCCCCAGCCTTGCTAACTATTCGGCCCCCGCTCCATCGAAACCGGCTGCCAACGCCTCAACTCGGACTTGGCCAGCACCGAGGGATTGACGCAGCTCATCGGCCACTTGCCGGCAATGGCCAGCGCCAGTTCCTGCCCAACCCGCCGCTTGCGGGCCGGGTCGAATCGCGCCGACGCGGAGGCGGTATGCGCCGACAACGTCACGTTATCCATCCGCAGCAGCGGATTGTTGTCGCCCGGCGGCTCCTGCTCCAGCACGTCCAGCCCGGCATGGGCGATCCATTTCTCGTCCAAAGCCTTGATCAACGCTGCCTCGTCCACGGTCGGGCCGCGGCCGCAGTTGATGAACACCGCGGTCGGCTTCATCTGGCGGAAGTGCTTTTCCTTCAGCATGCCCTGCGCCTCGGGCGTCGCCGGCGCGTGCATGGACACGAAATCCGATTGCGCCAGCACCTCGGACAATGTTGCCGGCTCGACGCCGTACTGCGGCATCACCAGCTCCTCGATGAACGGATCGTAGGCGATCAGCCGCAGGCCGAACGGCTTGGCCCGCATCGCCACCAGCCGCGCCACGTGCCCGAAGGCGATGAAGCCCAGCGTCTGGCCCATCAGCCGGGGGATCTTCAGCAGCTCCGGTCGGCCTTCGCGCCAGCGGCCGTCGCGCACCATCTTGTCCTGCCCGATCACCCGGCGGTGGCTCGCGAGCAGCAACGCCATGACGTGGTCGGCGACCTCCTCGATGAATGTGTCGGGGCAGTTGGTCACGGGGATGCCGCGCGCCGTCGCCGCAGCGACATCGACTTGATCGACGCCAACGCTGCCGAGGGCGATGATCCTTAGCTTGGGCAGACCGTCGATGATTTTCTTAGTGATGTGGATGCCCTTGGCATAGAGCGCGTCGGCGTCCTTGGCCGCGGCGATAAACCCGTCCTCCTCGACCGGGCCTTCGATGATCTCGGCGTCCTGACCTTCGAGAGCTTCCATTTCGTGATTGTAGCCGCCGCCGGCTGTGGTGAAGCTGGCGCCGGCTGGGGTGAAGATCTTGAATTTTGCCATTTTGGTCTCCGGTTAGAAGTTAGCATGGGGCTCTGCCCCAAACCCCGCCAAGGGCACGGCCCTTGGATCGCGATCTAATTAGTGGGTTTCCGCTTTCTGATGGCTGTCTCGTTCACCTCGATTCCCCAGCCTGGGCCGGTCGGGACCACGAACTCGCCGTTCTCGATCGTGGGCGGTGCCATCACGAACTCGTCGCGCCATGGCACGCTGTCGATGTCGATTTCCATGACGCGGAAGTTCGGCACGATGGCGCAGAAATGCGCCGAGATCGTGCTGCACAGATGACCATAGAAATTATGCGGCGCCACGTTCAATTCATACGTGTCGGCCATGCTGGCGATCTTCACCGACTCGGCCAGCCCGTTCCATATCACGTCGATGATCGGCACGTCGCAGGCATACGCCTCCAGATAGGGTCGGAACTCGCGCCGGCCATGCAGCGTCTCGCACGAGGCGATCGGGCAGGGCGCCTTCGACCGTATCCATGCCAGCGATTGCGGATCGTGGGTGTCAATCTCCAGCCAGGTCAGGTCGAACGGCGCCACCGTATCGGCGATGCGCTTGAAGCCCTCAGTCTTGAAGTTGAAGTTGATGTCGAGGTGGATGCCCATGTCCGGCCCGACCGCAGAGCGGATGGCCGATAGCTGGTCCTGCACGCCGCGCAGCATTGCGTTGTCCCAGTTCAGCTCCGGCCATCCGGGCGTGCGGCCGAAGCCGGGCACGAACGGGGCCAGCGTATCGCCCGCCACCGGCATGATGTTGGTTTTCAGGCTGTGGAAGCCGAGTTTGCGAACTTCCTCGGCATGGCGACCGAGATCTGCGTAATTATGGATCGGCGGCACACCCATCATCGCGGCACTACGCACCCGGTAGGTGCCGAAATGCGACCAATAGACCGGAATGCGCTGGCGCACCGGCCCGCCGAACAGCTGGTAGACGGGGATGCCGACGGCCTTGCCGGCGATGTCGAGCAGCGCGTTCTCGATCGCCGCTATGGCCTGCTGGTTGATTCCGCCGCGTGACTGCCGGGTCAGCACGTGGAGGTGGGAAATCACCTGCTCGAACGCGCGCGGATCGCGCCCGATCAGCGCGGGGGAGATGGCGCGGATCACGTCGGACAAGCCGGCGCTGCCGAAACTCTCGCTGAACTCGGACCAGCCGTCGATGCCCTGGTCCGTGGTGATTTTCAGGAATGAGAAGATGCGCCAGCCGGCATCGGCCTGCATCGTCTCAAGCGCCAGAATTTTCATCGGCCGCTACTCCTTAACCGCGCCGGTCAGGGACGAAACATAGTATTCGACGAAGAACGAGTAGAACAACGCGACCGGGATCGAGCCGAGCAGCGAGCCGGCCATCAGCGAGCCCCATTGATAGACATCGCCGGTGACCAGCTCGGTCAGGATCGCCACCGGAACGGTCTTGTTCTCCGACGACTGGATGAACGCCAGCGCGTAGATGAACTCGTTCCAGGACAGGGTGAAGGCGAAGATGCCGGCCGAGATCAATCCCGGCACCGCCAAAGGTAGAGTGATGCGCCACAGTATCTGCAAGCGGGAGGCGCCGTCGATCAGCGCGCATTCCTCCAACTCGTAAGGAATGGACTTGAAGTAGCCGATCAGCAGCCAGGTGCAGAACGGGATCAGGAACGTCGGGTAGGTCAGGATCAGCGCCACCGGATGGTCATACAAGCCAAGCTGATAGACCACGCTGGCGAGCGGAATGAACAGGATGGACGGCGGCACCATGTAGGCGAAATAGATCATCAGCCCGACATTGCGGTCGCCACGGAAGCGCAGCCTGGCGATGGCGTAGGCCGCAAGCACGGAGGAGAAGATCGACAGGATGGTGGACGCCACCGCCACCGACATGGTGACGAACAGCCAGTGCGGGTACTCGGTATCAAACAGCAGCTTCTTGATGTTGGCGAGCGTCGGCGAGTGCACCCAGAACGGGCTGTAGCGCGCGTAGTCGTACATCTCGTCGTCGGGCTTTATTGCGGTAATGGCCATCCAGTAGAACGGGAACAGCAGCACGAGGACAAAGATCGCCAGCGGCACATAGACCGTGACAGTGCGACGCAGCTTCGAATCCCAGGAAAGCGGCTCGGGCACATCGACGGTGGAATCCGCGTCGAGCACATGCTCAGCGGCGGCGAGTGCGTCAGTCATTGGCTTCACCCTGCTGCCACTTGCGCCGGCCGAGGCCGAAATAGGTCACCAGGGTCGCCGCCACCAGGAACGGGATCATGGCGACGGCGATCGCCGCACCCTCGCCAAGCTGCGACCCGGGGATGGCGCGCTGGAACGCGAGCGTCGCCATCAAATGGGTGGTGTTGAACGGGCCGCCGCGGGTCAGCGCGTAAACAAGCTGGAAGTCGGTGAAGGTGAACAGCACCGACAGGGTCAGCACCACGGACAGAATCGGCATCAGCAGCGGCACGGTGATGCGTCGAAAGCGCTGCCAGGCGCTCGCGCCATCCAACAGTGCCGCCTCGTAGAGCGATGGCGGAATGGTTTGCAAACCGGCCAGCAGGGTGATGGCGATGAACGGGATGCCGCGCCAGACGTTGGCGACCACCAGTGACCAGCGGGCCGCCCACGGCGTGCCGAGGAAGTTGATGTAGCCGTTGAGCAGATGCAGGCGATCGACCAGCACGTAGGAAATGATCGAGAACTGCGGCGAGTAGATCCACCACCAGGCGATCGCCGACAACACTGTCGGCACGATGAACGGCAGCAGCACGATGGCGCGGATGAACGCCTTGATCGGCATGTGGTGGTTGAGCAGCAAGGCCAGCCACAGTCCGAGCGCGAATTTCGCGACGGTGGTCACGAAAGTGTAGAACAGCGTGTTGGTCACCGACAGCCAGAATACCGGATCGTCCCATAGGGAAATGAAGTTCTCCAGGCCGACGAAATCGCCCGGCTGGCCGATGGTACTGTCGGTGAAGGCAAGCCAAATGCCGAGCCCGAGCGGGTAGGTCAGGAACACGATCAGCAGCGCCGCCGTCGGGAACATGCAGATGGCGACGAGGAACGGCTTGTTGTCGAACAGCCGCACCAGCCAGGTGTCGGGCTTGCGGGTGAAGGCCAGAGGGGAAACGGTTGCGTCCATGTTTACTTGCGAAGCAAGAAGGCGGGGGCTCTGCCCCTCGACCCCGCTAAGGGCTAGCCCTTAGAACCCCCTACTTAAGTGAGGCGCACCGGGGCGCTACCCCGACGGGGTTTGGGGCAGAGCCC
>JANXRT010000147.1 GCA_025356735.1 Acetobacteraceae bacterium
GCCGATCGCGCTGGCCGCCGCGTTCTCCCGTAGCCGCCGGCTGCCCGCCATCACCGCCGCCGGCCTGGCGCTGGTGCTGGGCGAGGCGCTGCTGCTGCTGGGTCCGGCACCCGAGTTCAGCGACTTCAAGGCGATCTATGCGCCGATGCACACGCCGGACGCGCGGGTGGTCGCCGAAATTCGTTCGCCGCGCGGCGAATACCTACTGCTCGATGATTTCACCGAGCGGGTCGATACCGATGTTTCCAACAATGCCGGGCTGCTCGGGCTGTCGGGTCCGCCGCAGACCTTCGGCCTGTACCGCGACGGCAACCGCATCTCAGCCATTCCCAAGCCCGGCCTCCCGGATGTCGGCTATGCCGCTGCGGGGCTCGCCGCCGCGCCATATGAAATGGTGACAAGGCCGCGCGTGCTGCTGATCGGCGCATCCGGCGGTTTTCGCGCGGCCGAGGCGCTGGCGCTCGGCGCCTCCGAGGTCGATGTCGTCGAGCCCGAGCCGGCGCTGCACGCCGCCATCGCCACCCAGACCGACGATCCGCGGGTGCGGCTGCTGACAGCCGGCGCCGTTGGGGCTGCGCGTGCCGCGCCGGGCCAATACGCGCTGATCGACCTGTCGGCGGATTTCCTGGATGCGGCGGAAGCCAACGCCACCGCCTTCGCCGCCGAGGCGATCGCCGATTACGTGCGTGCCCTGGCACCCGGCGGCATCGTCTCGATTCCGGTTTCGATCCGCGATTTCCCGGTTTATGCCGCCCGCATGCTGGCAACCGTGCGCGCCGGTATGCTGGGCGCCGGCATCGCCGATCCGCAGCGCAACGTGCTGGTCTATCGTTCGGCCTGGAGCGTGCGCATCCTGCTGTCGGCCACGCCGTGGGACGCCGCTCGCGTGGCACAGCTGCGAAAATTCGCCGACGAGCGTTCGTTCGACGTTTCCTACTATCCCGGCATCGACGTGGCAGCCGCGCGGGCGAACCTTTACAACGACCTGCCGACGATCTCGTTCGCCGCCGGCGAAGTCGAAAGCGGTGGACCGGACGACGCCATCGCCGATGAGGCCGGCGCCGTGCTGGCCGGGCAATCGACACAATCGGACGCCGCCTTCAACCTGTCGCCGATCACCTTCGACCGGCCGTTCTTCTACGCCGTGCTACGCCTGTCGCAGATCGATACCATTCTGAAGCGCCTGGAAATTCTGCCGCAGGCTGAAGTTTCCGCGCTCGTGAACCTCGCCGTGCTGGTCCAGGCGGTGGTGATCGCTTGCCTGGTGCTGCTGGTGCCGTTGCTCGCCCCCAGCCGTGTGCGTGCCAGTCCCGGCGCCGGGCTGATCCGCCCGGTGTTCTACTTCTCCAGCCTGGGCCTCGGCTTCCTGTTCCTGGAGATGTTCGCCATTGACCGCGCGTCGTTCTATCTCGGCGACCGCACCAGTGCGTTCGCCCTCGTGCTGACCGGCATGCTGGTCTTCTCCGGCGCCGGCAGCCTGCTCGCCGGGCGCTTTCAATCCGACCCCCGCGCCGGCGTCCGGCTGGCGATCGCCGTGCTGGCGACATGGGCCGTGCTGGTCTGGCTGGCGTTGGAACCGGCGATGCTGGCCAGCCTTGGCCTGCCGTTCGCGGCGCGCGGTGCGCTGGTGCTGCTGCTGGTGGCACCGGTCTCGGTCGCCCTCGGCCTGCCGTTCCCGCTCGGGCTGACCCAGGCCGGGACCGGCGGCTTCCTGCCATGGGCCTGGGGCCTGAACGGCGCGTTCTCGGTCGTTGCCACTCCGGCGGCCAGCCTGCTGGCGCGCGAGGCCGGCTTTTCCTGGGTTCTTCTGACGGCAGTGATCCTGTATGGGGTCGCGATGATCTCGTTTCCCTCGGTGGGCCTGTCCCGCCAATGGCAGGAAAAAGCCGCATGATGCTTCGTCGTGACCTGCTCATCGCCGCCGCTGCGGCGACCGTCGCCAGGCCGGGCCTGCTGCACGCCGCCCCGGCCAAGTGGGACCGCGCCGCGTTCGAGGCCGCGATGCAGGCCTCCGGCCGCCCCTGCACCCTGACCGACGCCCAGTTCCAGGCCATCCAGGCGCGCAAGCCGGCCGTGATCAAGCGCATTTCCCAATACCTGGCCGAGCATTTCGGCGCCGCCGACCCGCGCGTGGTCGCGGCGTTTGAGGCGGTACCGCGCGAATACTACCACTACCTCTATTCCGAGCACCGCGCGGCGCCGGGCGAGGCCTACGAGGACACGCCGAAGCCCTGGGCGCTGGGCTACGGTTCCGCCCTGTCCGATTATCTTGGCCAGGCCTACATGACCCAGATCTGCAAGCCGGGGCCCGACGACACGACGCTCGAGATCGGCACCGGCAGCGGCTTTCAAAGCTCGCTGCTGTCGCGCATGGTCAAGAAGTCCTACTCGATCGAGATCATCGAACCGCTCGGCCACGCGGTCAGCAAGATCTTCGCGCCGCTCGGCTACGACAACATCCAGACCCGCGTCGGCGACGGCTATTTCGGCTGGCCCGAGGTCAAGGACGGCTTCGACATCATCATCGTAACCTGTGCCGCGCAGTATGCGCCGCCAGACCTGTTCAGGCAGCTCAAGCCGGGCGGCCGGATGATCATCCCGATCGGCCAGCCGTTCAAGCGCGGCCAGGTGCTTTACGTCTATACCAAAGACTCCGAGGGCAAGGTGCATTCCAAGCGGGATGTCGGGGTGTTCTTCATTCCGATGACGGGCGCGATGATGAAGACGCCGGCGCCCAAAGCGGAGACTTAGAAGGCCGCGGCAACGCCCGGGAGCGTGCTCCTCAAGTGTGGGGGTTCTAAGGGGCGACGGCCCCTTAGCGGGTTTGGGCAGAGCCCAACCTTTCTTCTGCCTGTCTTACCATCCCCTCGATAATCGCCCCGGCGGGCAGCACGGCATCGATCATCCCCGTCGCCTCGCCGACCCAGACCCCGACATTGTCCGGATCGCCGGTGGCCACCCCGGCCATGTAGCCGGGATGGATCGCCTCGGCCTGCGCGCGCAGCTCGTCCTCGCGACCCCGCCAGCGTTCGGTGAACGCGTTCTTCAGCACCCGCGCGGTGAACTCGTCAGGCCACTTATATAACCGGGCGATGTCGGTGGCGCGCTGGCGGGTGGTGCCGTCGCCGTCGGCTGCGATCGCCGCACGCTGGTGGTTGGGATGCACCAGCGCCTCGGCGCTCGCCCACAGGCGGGAGCCGACCAGCACCCCGTCGGCGCCGAGCATCAGCGCCGCCGCCAGCCCGCGCCCATCGGCGATGCCGCCGGCAGCGCAAAGCAGCGTATCCGGCGCGCGTTTGGCGAGCAGGTCAGCGACTTCGGGCACCAGGGTCATGGTGGCCCGGCTGCCGGCATGGCCGCCGGCCTCGGTGCCCTGCGCCACGACGATGTCGGCGCCGGCATCGATCGCCGCCTGGGCATGCGCCTTGGTCTGCACCTGGCAGATGAGCTGAACCCCCGCCTGCTTGACGCGCGTCGAAAACAGCGCCGGATCGGCGAACGAGACCATCAGCGCCGCCGGCGCATGCGCCAGGACCTGGTCCAGCAACTCCGGATGTTTGGACAGCGACCACCCAATGAAGCCGCAGCCAATTCGCGCGTTGCCGGCCAGCGCGAACTCGCGCTCCAGCCAGTCGGCATCGCCGTAGCCGCCGCCAAGGATGCCAAGTCCGCCCGCCGCGGTAACAGCGCCCGCCAGGCGGCCGCCGGCGACGAAGCCCATCGGCGCGCCGAGGATCGGGTGGGTGATGCCGAGCCGTTCAGTTAGTCGGGTGCGGAGTGTCATGGCCATCCTTATCGAAGCCGCCACAGGATCGCGGCGAGATCACCGCCCGGCAAGGCTGCCAGGTGGGAGCAGCCAGGAACGCAGCGCGCGTATCAGCCGCGGCATGATGAAATAGGTGATGAGCGAGACCTGCACGAACACGCTGAGCACCTGGAGCACCATCGGCGGCACCTCCGGCAGCAGGGGATCGATCACGTGAAACGCGATCTGTGACAGCACCGAAATCGTCACGCCAAGCAGGAGGACCATCTTCCAACGCGGCGGAGCGGCCAGGCCGGTGGGCGTGAACCAGAACTCCATGCCTTCCTCGTGGCGTTCGTCGATCGCGACCTCGTCCATCCTGCGTGACCGAGCAAGCAACTCCGCGCGGTGGGATGAGGTCTCCCAGGCCCGCAGATCGGCGAAGCTGGCAAATCGTAATATTGTGACGAAGTCGCGCGACAACGAGGCCGGCGGCGGGCGCAGGATGGTCGCGCCAAGATAGCCGGGGTTTTCGGACAGGGCAGCCGCCACCTCCCGTAGCCAGGCCTCGAAGGCGGCTTCCTGGTCAAGCCGGATACGTCGGCCGTAGGACACCGTGACCGGGCCGGTATGCGCGGCTTCGGGGTATGGCTCGGTTAAAGTCATCCGGCCAACGCCTTCAGGCAGATGGCCTCGAACTGCCGCGCGACATGGGCCCAGGAAAACCGCGCCTCGACCCGGGCGCGCGCCGCCTCGGCCAATCGTAGCCGCAACGCCGGATCGTCGAACAGAAGCAGGGTGGCGCGGGCGAACTCTTCCGCCGTGTCGGCCAGCAGGAAGTGCGCGGAGGGCGTGATGTCGAGGCCCTCGATGCCCAATGCGGTCGAGACCACCGGCCGGCCCAACGCCATCGCCTCGAACGCCTTCATCCGCGTGCCGCTGCCGACCCGCAGCGGAATGGCGGAAACCGTCGCCGCCTCGATCTCGGGCCGCACGTCGTCCACGAAGCCGGTGAACCGGAACGCGGCGCCAAACTCCCTGGCACGCGCCACCAGGCCCGGCGGCGGGTTGCGCCCGACGATCACGGCGCGCGCGCCGGGCCGGGCGGCGACGATGCGCGGCCAGATCTCGTCGATCAGGAACTCGACGCCGTCGATGTTGGAGCGGCTGTCCATGGCGCCGGAAAACACCAGCACCGGCTCGGCCGGATTCAACGGCGGCGGCGTATACGGATAGAAATCGAGATCGACGCCGGTGTCGATCAGCTCGGTGGCCGGCAGCCGGTACAGTTCCCGCATCCGCTCCCCGTCGCGTGCCGAGACCGCGATCACCGCATCGAAGCGTCGCAATGTCTCGCCCTCGAACCGGCGCATCTTACGGGCCTGGTCCTGCCACAGCCACCGCATCGGGAATTTGGCGATGGCGGCATGACGCTCGAAGATCTCGACCTCGACGTTGTGGGTGAAGATCACCGACACCGCGTCGATCCGATCCGGCAACAGCACCGCGGCATGGGGAAAATCGACCACCACCACATCCGGCCGGGTCGCCAGCGCCCGGGCGACAACCGCCGAACCTTCGGCCGACTGGTCGCTGGCGACCGGTATCGGCCGCGCCCCGGGCAACGCCGCAAGCCGGCCAAGCCGCGTCGGCACCGATGCCCGCCAGCTTTCGAACCGGTCGCAGACCCTCGCGATCTCGCTGTCGTGGCGGCCGCCGCCAGGTCCGGGTCCCGGCGAGACCAGGGTGACGTCGAAAGCTCCGCCCTTCATCCTCGCCAGAATGCTGGCCGTGCGTATCTTGCCGCCCTGGTCGAGCGGGAACAGGAAGCGCGGGCTGACGAACAGCAGCCGTGGCTTCACCAGCACAGGCCCTGGTATTCGATCCGGCCGGCGGCGCCGTGCGCCTGCAGTTCAGGAACACCGGCAAGGTCGAACACGGCCTGGCCGCTCAAAGCGGCGATCATCGCGGCGCGGTCGCCCTTGGCGACGTGGCCGACGATCACCAGCTCGGCGCCCTCCAGCGCCGCTTCGGGCGAGGCCGCCAGCAGCCGCTCGATATGCGGTATCTCGCGCTCGATATATTGGCGGTTGGCGCCGACCAGCCGAGCGACGTTGACCGACCGGTCGAAGATGCGCAGCTCGTAGCCGCGCCCGATCAGCCGCTCGGCCAGGATGACGAACGGCGATTCGCGCAGGTCGTCGGTGCCGGACTTGAACGACAGCCCGAACAGCGTGACGCGGCGGCGGCCATGCCGGGCGATGCCCTCGAACACCCGCTCGATGATCGCCTGGTTGCTCGGCAGCACCCCGGCGAGGAACGGCACCGGCATCGACTTCTGGCCTGCCAGCGCCAGGAAACTCCGGATATCCTTGGGCAGGCAGGAACCGCCGAAGGCGAAGCCGGGGCGAAGGTAGGCCGGCGAGATGTTGAGCGTGCGGTCCTCGCAGAACAGCCGGAACGCTTCGCGCGCATCGACGCCGTAGGAGGCGAGCACCGCCCCAGCCTCGTTGGCGAAGGCGAGCTTGACCGCGTGGAACACGTTCGACAGGTATTTCACCGACTCCGCGACGCGGTAGGGCACGACGTGCAGGGGCGCCTCGATGGCGCCGTAAAGCTCCCGCACCACGACCGCATCGTCGCCCGCCGGGGCGCCGATCAGGGTGAACGGCGGCGCGTGGAAATCATCGACCGCGGTGCCCTCGCGGAGGAATTCCGGGTTGCTGTAATAGGCCAGCCCGTGCCCCAACTTGCGTCCGGATGCCTGTTCCAGGATCGGGATGACCCGGTCCTCGGCGGTGCCGGGCGGCACGGTGGAGCGCATCACCACCGTGTGCGGCGTCGATTTGCGGCCGATCGCGGCGCCGATCGCCGACGCCACCTTGTCCACCGCGACCATCGACACGCCGCCGTCGGCGCCGCTCGGCGTGCCGACCGAGATGAACGACAGGTCGCTCCAGGCGACCGCAGCCTCGACATCGCCTGTGGCGCGCAGCCGGCCGGCGGCGACGCCGGCCTCGATCAGCCCGCCGATCTTGGCCTCGACGATCGGCGACACCCCGCGGGCCAGCATCTCGACCTTCTCGGCCGAGAGATCGACGCCGATCACCTCATGGCCGAGCTGGCCCAGGCAACCGCAGGACACGGCTCCGACATAGCCGATGCCAAAGACTGAAATCTTCATGCGGGAACCTTAAATGCCTGGCTGAAACGGTTGTCGGCGAAACTAGCCGGTATCGCGGCCCCAGCCTAGGCGGCGAACGCCGGCTTGCGGTAGACAGGTCGCCCGTGTGGCCGCCAAAGCGCATAGGCCGCCCGTTTCCGTTCCGAGGACGCAGATGCAGCAACCGCCCCCAGCCCAGCCCGGCATGCGTGAGGACGAGATCGACACCCCCGCTTTGGTGATCGATCTCGACGCCTTCGAGTACAACCTCGATTGTATGGCCGCCATCCTGGCACCGACCGGCGTGCGGCTGCGGGCGCACGCCAAGACCCATAAATCGCCGGTCATCGCGCACCGGCAGATCGCCCGCGGCGCCATCGGCCAGTGCGTGCAGAAAGTCGCCGAGGCCGAAATCCTCGCCTGGGGCGGGGTTGCCGACATCCTGGTTTCCAACGAGATCGTCGGCGCCCAGAAGCTCGCCCGCCTGGTCGCCCTGTCCGGGATTTCCAAGGTCGCGGTCTGCGTCGACGACGCGGCGCAGGTCGCCGCCGCCGAGCGGGCCGCCGCCGACGCCGGCGTGCGCCTGTCGGTGCTGGTCGAGATCGATGTCGGCGCCGCACGCTGCGGCGTGGCACCCGGCCCGGCGGCGGTCGAACTGGCCCTCGCCATCGCCAAGTCGAAGCACCTGCGGTTCGGCGGGTTGCAAGCCTACCAGGGCAGCGCCCAGCACCGACGCGGCGTCGAGGAGCGGAAAACCTTGATCGGCCATGCCATCGAGGGCTCGCGCCGCACCGTCGAGCAGCTTCGCCAGCAGGGGCTGGATTGCCCGATCGTCGGCGGCGGCGGCACCGGCACGTTCGAGATCGAGGCCGCGTCCGGCATCTATACCGAGATCCAGGCAGGCAGCTACGCCTTCATGGATGCCGACTACGCCCGCAACCTCGATGCCGCCGGCCAGCCGGTCTCGACATTCCGCCACGCGCTTTTCGTCCTTGCCACCGTGATGAGCGCGCCGCGGCATGGCCTCGCGGTGCTCGATGCCGGCCACAAGGCGGTGTCGATCGACAGCGGCATGCCGACGCTGTGGCAGCGGCCGGACATTCGCTACGTTTCCGCCTCCGACGAGCATGGCAAGCTGGAATACGGGCCGGAAACCGCTGCCGTGAAGCTCGGCGAAACGCTGCGCCTGGTGCCTGGCCACTGCGATCCGACGGTCGACCGGTTCGACTGGTATGTCGGCGTCCGCGGCGGCCGAGTCGAATGCCTGTGGCCAGTGGCCGCCAGAGGTGGAGTGGCTTAGATGGGCGGAGTGGCCTAGCAAGCTCAAGCGGCAGCGCTCAGCAACAATGGTGGCGTCCCGCCTGGGCCGACGCCGACAAGCATCGACAGGCGCAGGCCGAGCCGACTGGCGACCAGCGCGGTGAACGGCGCCTGCAGGTTGCGCGGGCCGTCCAGCGCCGCCCACGCCGCCGCATTGTCGTTGAGCATCGGGCCAAAGCCCGCCGGCCAGGCCGCGCGCCGACCCTCGATGCGTAGCAGCAGCTGCGCGCCGGGATCGCCCGAAAGCCCGATCGATCCCCCGGCCGGCAGGCTCTCGGCGGCAAGCAGCAGCAGGTTCAGCACCATCCGCGCCATGCCGGCGTCGAGCATCGCCGGTGCCACCGCGTCGAAATCCAGTCGCAGCCGCCGGGCGTTCGGCAGCCCCGCGGCCAGCGTGCGTATATCGGAAACATCCATGGCGCCGGCGTCGCCGGTCCAGGCGGCGCGCAGCAGCGCCAGCCGGTTGCCCATTTCGGCGGACGCGGCCTGCATCACCGACAGCGCCTCCTCGGCGGCACCGGCATCCTCGCGCGCCAGCTCGACCATCCCCGCCAGCGATCCCACCGGCCCGGCGAGGTCATGGCAGAAGCGCGCGCATACCAGCTCCGCCAATCGCCACGGATCGGCCCCTATCGGATCGATATCGTCCGGCAGGGTGTCGGTCATGGGTGCCGCCGGGACATGGCTTGGAACCTTCGTTGTGACAGGCGGGAAGCGTCGATCCGGCGATGGTAGTTGCCGGACATGAACTTTGTCTTGCGACAAACCGCTTCATCCTCGCCGGCGGCCTGCCGGTCCGGTCCGGTCCGTCGCGCGGACGCCGCACTTGAACATTCCCGCCGGTTGCCGCAAATCATGCCGCATATGACAAGGCATCCGCCGCCATGATCGACCCGTTCGGCCGCGCCATCACCTATCTCCGCGTCTCGGTAACGGACCGGTGCGACCAGATC
>JANXRT010000176.1 GCA_025356735.1 Acetobacteraceae bacterium
GTCGCGCGACTGGGCCGCCAAGGGCACCATGCTGCTGGGCGCGCGCGCGGTCATCGTCGAGAGCTTCGAGCGCATCCACCGGTCCAACCTGGTCGGCATGGGCCTGCTGCCGCTGGTGTTCAAGGAAGGCACCGACCGCAAAAGCCTGAATATCGTCGGCGACGAGGTGATCGACATCGAGGGGCTGGAGAACATCACGCCGCGCATGGACCTGACCCTGGTGATCCACCGCTCCAACGGCACGGTCGATCGGGTGCCGGTGATCTGCCGCATCGATACCCAGGACGAGGTCGCCTACTACCGGCATGGCGGCATTCTTCAGTATGTGCTTCGGGGAATGGCCAAGGCTGCTTGATCAGGAGAGCAAGCCGGACTTTGACCGGACCCACCTGATTTACAAAAGCTGATTGTTGACTTGTGAGAACCCGGTTGTTTACCGTCGAGTCTTGATACGGCTGAAGACCGAGTCGAGAACAAGTGAGTCCCGAACGGATCATGGCACAGGTGACTCGCCCCCTAGGACCAACGGTTGCAACACGGGTGCTCATGGTCCTGTCGTTGGCGACGGCTTCCTGCACCGCGCCGCTGTCCGAGCCGATATTTCTTCTGGATATGTCGGTTAATCATCCCAAACCCTCACCGACGCCGCGACAATGGGCTTCGCCATCGGCCCGGGGCAAATGCGCGCCGCTCAACGCGACGAAACTGTCCAGGGCGCAGAAGGACCATTTGTTCCAGCAGTTCGACGACTGGCAGCAGGAACAACGCCACGAACGGGCGGACAGGCAGAATGGCGCGAACGATCCGGGCGACGGGCAATCCGCCTCCCGAACCTCAGGACACCCGCCCATCGGGCCCGCCTGTCCGAATGCTGCCTGAGCCGGCGGAAGTGGACCACGATCCCGCGATTGAAGCGTCTCGCCTGGTACGGTTGACCGAGGCGATTTATGGCCAGGAGCGCTTCATCGCGGTGATCGGCGAAAGCGCTGGCGACGTCGTCGCTGCTGCCATGGCGGAGCTGGAACCGGCTGTCGGCTTCGTTCACCTGAGGAATGTGCCGGCTTCACCACTGACCCTGGAACGCATCCTGTCGGAAATCGGCGGCTGTCGGACGGCGTCGCCGGAGCATGAGCTTGCCAGCGCCGCGGATAGCCTGGCGAGCCGGGCCGGGGCGCGGCGCCGGATCGTGCTGGTTCTGGATCAAGCGCAGAACCTGTCGATGGAAGCGCTGCTGTTCCTTCAGGCGCTGCCGCACTCGACCTTGCGCGACCGACCGGTGCTGAAAATCCTGTTCGTCGCCGATGCGCGCTTCTGGGCGCTGATCGGATCGGATGGTTTTGCTGGTATTCGCGAGTGCTCGGCCGAGCCCATCATCCTGGACGGCCGGCGCACCACCCAGCCGGCTTTGCGGTTCAGACAAGGGGCTGCGGCGCCGCCGCTCGAATGCGCCGAACCTGTAGCCGCCGTCGAAGCGGATTTCGTGCCCGCGCGACAATCATCCCCACAGGTATGGCGGCGATCCGCCGCCTACGGAGTTGCGGGCGTGGCCGGCATCGCGGCGCTGTTTGCCGTCGTTGTGGTGCGTTCCGGCAGCGGCACCCTAAGCGGCGATGCAGTTGCGGAAACTGCCGCGCCATCCATGGCGGTCCACCCGGCGCCAGTTGCCGCCGTAGCGGTCGCGCCGGCAGTTGAGCTAGCCACGATCCCGGCTACGGAAAGTCCCACGCCTCCCGTCTCCGAGCCGGACGATCTGCGCCAGAAATTCAATGATTTTCTGTCCGGCCAAGGCCTCACCCATCTCAGTGCCGCACAGCGGGACCGGCTGTTCCGACAATATCTGGCGAGCCGGGGACGGACCCAGGTCAGCCGGGCGGATGCCGGCCGATAGAGGCGCCGGCGGCACTATGGCGGCGCGGAGCGCGTGCCGGTAGGGTTGGCCAGGATGCCGCCTTTCGCACCAAAACCCCTGATCGTCACCGTGCTGCCGCCACGCGAGGGGTTTGGGCCGGGGCGCACCGGCGCCATCGGGCTGATCGCGCACCGGCTGAACGTGCCGGCGGAGGACAATCCATTCCGCACGCTGATCATTGGCGGCACGCAAGCGGAAGAGGTTTTCGAGGACATTCCGTTCACCGCCGTGGTGCCGCCCTGGTGGCGTGTCGGCAACGTCAACCTTCGCTATGCCGTCGGCGTCGCGGCCTTGCTTCGCCGCCTGTCGCCGGCGCTGGTCGAGGTCCATAATCGTCCGGAGATCGCGCTGTCGCTGGCCGCCAGGCTGGCGCCGATCCCGGTTAGCCTGATGCTGCACAACGATCCGCAGACCATGCGCGGGGCAAAATCGGTAGCCGGGCGGCGCAACTTGCTGGCCCGGCTGGCGCGCGTGCTCCCGGTTTCGGGTTATCTCCGTGCCCGCCTGCTCGACGGCGTTGCCGATCCCGCGCATGCCCCGGAAACCCTCCCCAACTGCATCGATCTTGCCGCCCTGCCGCCGTCGCGCGCGGCCTGGGAGCGGGAAAAGACAATCCTGTTCGTCGGCCGGGTGGTGCCGGAGAAGGCACCGGACGCATTCGTCGCCGCCTGCGCACGGGCATTGCCCCAGCTGCCGGGGTGGCGCGCCGAGATCATCGGCGCCGATCGGTTCCGCGCCGACAGCCCCGAAACCGGGTTTTCACGCGACGTCGCCGCCGCCGCCGCCGCCGCCGGGGTGGCGATGGCCGGCTACCTCGACCATCCCGGCGTTTCGCAGGCCCTGGCAAGCGCCGCGATGGTGGTGATGCCGAGCCGGTGGCAGGAGCCGTTCGGGCTGACCGCGCTGGAAGCGATGGCGTCCGGCGCCTGCCTGCTGTGCTCGACCCGCGGCGGCCTGCCGGAAGTCGGCGGTGATGTTTTTATCCCCGTCGATCCCGACGACCCGCAGGGCATGGCCGAGACGATCGTCGCCCTGGCACAGGACCCGCCTTGCATCGCCAAGCTCTCACTGGCCGGTCGTGAACGAGCGAGGAAATTCGATGTCGGCCCGGCCCGGCGCAGGCTCGACACCATCCGGCTGGCGATCCTGGCGGGTGGCTGATCGCGGCCGGTCCGCCTATATATCGCGACAACATGCAGCGCAGGAGTTCCGCCATGGCAACCCCCTCCTCCACCCTGGAAAAAGACGCCGCCGCTGGCCTGGTGCCGGTCACCGTGCTGACCGGCTATCTCGGCGCCGGCAAGACAACCCTGCTCAACCGCATCCTGACCGAGAACCACGGCCGCAAATATGCCGTGGTGATCAACGAGTTCGGTGAGTTGGGCGTCGATAACGACCTGGTCGTCGATACCGACGAGGAAGTGTTCGAGATGAACAACGGCTGCATCTGCTGCACCGTGCGCGGCGACCTGATCCGCATCGTCGGCGGCCTTATGAAGCGCCGCGACAAGTTCGACGGCATCATCATCGAGACCACCGGCCTCGCCAACCCGGCCCCGGTCGCCCAAACCTTCTTCGTTGACGACGCGGTGCGCGCCAAGGTGCGGCTGGACGCGATCGTCACCGTGGTCGATGCCAAGCACCTGCCCGCCCGGCTGGAGGACAGCGCCGAGGCCGCCGAGCAGATCGCCTTCGCCGACGTGATCGTGCTCAACAAGACCGACCTGGTGACGCCTTCCGAGCTGGAACACGTCGAGAGCCTGATCCGCGCCATCAACAAGTTCGCCACCATCCATCGCACCGAGCGCTCGGCGGTGGCGATCGACCAGGTGCTCAACCAGGGCGCCTTCGACCTCAACCGGGTGCTGGAGCGCCAGCCGGACTTTTTGACGGATGACGAGCACGAGCACAACGACGACATCGCCTCGATGAGCTTCTCCGTCGAAAAGCCGATCGACCCCGAAAAATTCAACGCCTGGATCGGCGTGCTGCTGGCCGACAAGGGCCAGGACCTGCTGCGCACCAAGGGCATCCTGTCGTACGAGAACGACAATCGCCGGTTCGCTTTCCAGGCGGTGCACATGATTGCCGACGGGGCGTTCATCGGTCCCTGGAAGGAAGGCGAGG
>JANXRT010000191.1 GCA_025356735.1 Acetobacteraceae bacterium
CAGCGCCAGGTTCTGGATGGTGAAGCCGATGCCGGCCGCGGCCCAGCCGGAATAGGAATTCAGCATAGACACGACAACCGGCATGTCGGCGCCGCCGATCGGCATGATGATAAGGAAGCCGAGTCCAAACGCCAGCAGCGCGATCAGCCAGAACAGCCCCTGCGCACCGGATGAGACGAACGCCACGATCAGCACCACCAGCAGGATTGCCAGCCCGAGATTGAGCCGGTGCTGGTTAGCGAAGGTCAGGGGCGCACCCTTCATTATCCCCTGCAGCTTGGCGAAGGCGATCAGCGAGCCCGAGAAGGTGATGGCGCCGATGGCGAGGCCAAGCGACATCTCGACCAAGCTCTCGGTGTGGATGTTGCCGGGGCTGCCGATACCGAACGCTTCCGGCGCATTCAGCGCGGCGGCGGCGACGAACACCGCGGCGAGGCCCACCAGCGAGTGGAAGGCGGCGACCAGCTGCGGCAGCGCCGTCATCTGGATGCGGCGCGCGACCACGGTGCCGATGCCGCCGCCGATGGCTATGCCGAGCACGATCAGCACGTAGCCAGATCCGGACATGCCGTGATGCAGCAGGGTGGCGATCGCGGCGACCGCCATGCCGATCATGCCGTAGCGGTTGCCCTGCTGCGACGTGGTCGGGTGCGACAGCCCCCGCAGCGCCAGGATAAACAGGACGGCGGCGACGAGGTAGGCGAGCGAGGTCAGGCTGGCGGACATGCTTCTGACCCTATGTCACGTCGTTATCCGCAAGGCTTTCGCCTCGCGCGGCTTGAACATCGCCAGCATCCGCTGCGTCACCATGAAGCCGCCGAAGATGTTGACGCTGGCCAGCGTCACGGCGATGAAGCCGAAGCCCTGTGCCCAGGCGCTGGTGCCGAGCCCGGTCGCCAGCATGGCGCCGACAATGATCACCGAGCTGATCGCGTTGGTCACCGCCATCAGAGGCGAGTGCAGGGCGGAGGTCACGTTCCAGACCACGTAGTAGCCGACGAAGCAGGCCATCAGGAAGATCGCCAGCAGGAAGACGATCGGCTCCACTGCTGTGGCCGTCGGCAGATCGGCGCCGACCGTCATGTTCTGCAGGTTGAAAGCCAGTTCCTGAGCGCGTTCGGCCAGGCGCGCGGCCTGCTCGGCAAGCTGGTTGGGGTTCATCTCTCGTATTTCCTCAGGCGGCTTTTGCGGGCAGGAACTGCGGGTGAACGACGGCGCCGGCGCGCGTCAGCAGCACGCCCTTCACGATGTCGTCCGTCTCCGGCATCTTCACGGACTGACTGTCCTTGTCCCAGAACTGGGTCAGGAAGGTCAGCAGGTTGCGCGAATAAAGCTGGCTGGACGCCACCGCGATCCGGCCCGGCCAGTTCTTGTAACCGAGCACGATGACGCCGTTCGGGGTCACGATCTTCTCGCCCGGCACGGTGGCGACGCAATTGCCGCCGGCCTCGGCCGCGAGATCGACGATCACGCTGCCGGCCTTCATGCTGTCCACCATGGCCTGGTTGACGATGATCGGCGCGCGCCGGCCCATCACCAAAGCCGTGGTCACCACGATGTCGTTCTTGGCGATCGTAGTCGCCATCAGCTCGGCCTGCTTGGCACGGAACGCCTCGCTCATCTCGCTGGCATAGGCGCCCTTCTGGGCCGCGGTCTCCTCATCCTCGACGCCGACATAGCCGGCGCCGAGCGACTTGATCTCCTCCTTGGCGGCCGGGCGCACATCCGTCGCCGACACGATGGCACCTAGTCGGCGGGCCGTCGCGATCGCCTGCAGGCCGGCAACGCCGGCGCCGATCACGAATACGCGGGCCGGCGGCACGGTTCCGGCGGCGGTCATCATCATCGGAAAGCCGCGCTCGAACGCTCCGGCCGCCTCGATGATGCCGCGATAGCCGGAAAGGTTGGCCTGGCTCGACAGCACGTCCATCGACTGCGCGCGGGTGATGCGCGGCAAAAGCTCCATCGCCACCGCATCGATGCCGCCCGCAGCCAGCGATGCGACCAGCCCCTCGTCGCTGAACGCGCCGGCGATGCAGACCAGCACGCAGCCATGCTGCATATGGGCGCGCAGTTCCAACTCGGGCGTCTGCACTGCGAACACGATGCCGGCGCCGTTCAGCGCGCTGGCCGCATCGGGCGAAATCTCGGCGCCGGCAGCGGCGAAGTCCGCGTCCGATAACGAGGCGTGGGCTCCTGCCCCGGTCTCGACCGCGACCGTGAGGCCGAGGGAAATGAGCTTCTTGACCGTATCGGGAGTGGCCGCGACGCGCGTCTCGAACGCACGTCGTTCCTTCAGCACCGCCAGGCGCATCCGATGATCCTCTGCAACCATAGGGGAACGGAGGGCGCCGTTGCCCCGCCAAACTTTCGCCGTTGGAGCATGGCAGGCCGGTCGAAGCAAGCAGGTTCTGGCGTCAGGCGCGGAACCTAGCCCCGTCCGGCGGACCATGCCGCGTCGATGGGCAGCGCGGCGCCGTTGATGTCGCGTCCATGCGGGCCACAGACGAAGGCGATCAGCGCCGCGACATCGGTGTCGGCGATGAAGCGCCCGGAAGGCTGGCGCGCGGCAAAGCGTCGTTCGACTTCCTCGCGTGAAATGCCCTCACGCGCCACCGCCTCCTCAATGCGCCCCTCGGTCGCCGGCGTCAGCACCGATCCGGGGCAGATCGCGTTGCAGGTAATGCCCGTGGTCGCCAGTTCCAGCGCCACCGACCGGGTCAGCCCGATCAGCGCCGTTTTCGTGGTCACGTAATCCACGCGGTCCGCCACCCCGAACAGGCTGAACGTCGAGGCCATGTTGACGATCCGTCCCCAGCCCGCCCGCTTCATGTGCGGCAGGCTGAGCCGGATGACGTGGAACGGCGCCGACAGATTGACCGCCAGCGCATCGTCCCAGTCGGTCGTCGAAAAATCCTCGATCGGGCCGAACGCCCGCACCACGGCGTTGTTGACCACAATATCGACCGATCCGAAGGTCTGCGCCGTGAACGCCACCATCTGCTCGATCTGGCGCACGTCGCGCAGGTCGGCCGGGTGGTAGGCGACGCTCACGTCATGCGCCGCTTCAAGCTCGGCGTGGCGCGCGTGGATGGTCTCGACCGGTGCCAGCCCGTTGAGCAGGATGTTGCAGCCCTGTTCGGCCAGCGCCTGAGCCGTGGCGAACCCGATGCCGCCAAGCGACCCCGTGATCAGCGCGGTCTTTCCCCTGAGCATCCCCCCTCCTGAGCAATCCCGAGCGGCTACGCGCCGATCGCCGAGCCGAACGGCACCCATGCCTTGCCGTCGAAACGTTGCAGCCGCAGCTTCTTGATGCCGTAGTAGTTGTCCGGCGCGGTGCGGAAATCGACGCCGGGCTGGAACATCGGCAGGTTCAGGCTGAGGTTGGCCGCCTGCTTCATGATGTTCTCGCGCGACAGGTCGTTGCCACACTGACGCAGCAGCGCGACCCCCGTCTGACCGACCGTGTAGCCATACACCGTGTTGATGTCGGCGATGTCGCCTTCCGGAAAATGCTTCTTCATGAACGCAAGCCAATCGACATAGGCGGGGTCGGTGAACCAGGTGGAATCCGACGGGTCCTTGAGATAGGCCGAGGTCATCACCCCCACCGCCTTGTCCGGCCCCGCCGGGTTGATGCCCGAGGTCACCGACGATCCGGTCGAGCTGACGAAGAACATCGGCTTCCAGCCGAGGTCGAAAACCTTGCGCACGCCCATGGCGACGAACTTCGGAATGCCCGTCAGGAACAGCACCTCGGCCCCGCTGTCGCGCATCTGCACGACCTGGCTGTCGATCGTCGCGTCCGTCACCTCGTAGGTGCTGGTGGCGATGACCTGCCCGGCGGCCGAACCGAGCCCATCCCTGAAACCTTTAACGTAGTCGCGGCCGCTGTCGTCGTTCTGCGACAGCAGGGCGATCTTGGCGCCGGGCTTCTGCGCCAGCGCGTATTTGGCATAGACCGCGCCCTCGATCTGGTAGGTCGGCTGCCAGCCGATGGTCCACGGATAGTTCTGGTGATCACCGAACTGGGTGGCGCCGGTCGCGACAAAAAGTGTCGGCACCTTTTTTTGGTTAAGATACTTGCGTGTCGCCAGGTTGGTCGGCGTGCCGAGCGGCCCGAACATGAACGCAACCTGATCCTGCTCCACCAGCCGGCGCGTCAACTCCACCGTCTTGGGCGGGCTGTAGCCGTCATCCAGGCTGAGCATGCGTATCTTGCGCCCGTTGATCCCGCCCTGCTCGTTGATCCAGTTGAAATAAGCCGTCTCGGTATGTCCGATCACCCCGTAGGATGACGCCGGCCCCGAATACGGCATGGTCTGGCCGATCAGGATTTCGCTGTCGGTGATGCCCGGCGTCTGCGGGGCGCCCTGCGCGATCGCCGGCATCGGCAACGCAGCGGCGGAGGCGATGGTCAGCAACCCGCGACGGGTCATCTTGCCATGTTGTTTCGGCACCATGCAGCGTGTCCCCCGGTTTATGCCGCGCATCCAAACACAGGGCGATCATCCGGTCGAGAGGAAGTCGGCGTAGGGTGGAAAAGCCCTTGCGCCTTCCGCCGCCTTGCGTGGCAACCAACCCGTGGCGGAAGGCGCAAGGGCATTTCCACCCTACAAGCCGGCCGCCGGCACCCCGGCCGCCGCCAGCGCCGCCGCCTGGCGCGCCGCGACCTCGTCGGCGTTGAAGCCCTCGATCAGGCCATGGAAGATCCGGCACCAGTTGAGCTCGGCCTTAAGCCGCAGGAATACGCTGCCGAGCCCGATCGCCGACCGGTCCATCATCACGAACTCCCGCGGCGGCATCACGCCGCCGGTGCGCTGCAGGCCGGCATGGACGCGCTCCGCGACTTCGCGGCCATACTGGGTATCCTCGGTCTCCTGGATGCGGCGAACCCGGTCCTGGACCAGCGGCTCATACAGGAACCTCGCCCAGATATTGAGGATATCCATCTTCTCGTCGGTAAGATCGGCAAAACCCCAACCCTGATAGGCCCGCCTTGACTTGTCCATGTCGTTGTCGCGCACCGCCTCGAATAGGTCGATCACGCCGCGCACGAACTTCGGCGGAAATACGCGGATGGCGCCGAAATCGAGCAGGTTGACGGTGGCATCCGGCCGCACCTGGTAGTTGCCGAGATGCGGATCGCCGTGGATCACGCCGTAGCGATAGAACGGCACGTACCAGGCACGGAACAGCGCCTCGGCGATCTTGTTGCGCTCCTCCAAAGAAGGCGACTCTTCGAGTCGGCGCATCAATGGCCTGCCGTCCAGCCAAGTCATCGTCAGCAGACGGTTGGTCGTCAGTTCCGGCACAGGCTCGGGAATATGCACCGTCGGCTCGTCATCCAGCATCGCATGGTAAAGCCGCATCTGCGCGGCCTCGCGCGTGTAGTCGAGCTCCTCGCGAAACCGCTCGGCCAGTTCCTTGTAGATCTCCTGTTGCTGGATGGCGTTGTCCATCCGCGCGAACACCGCCATGGCCAGCTTGAGCTGTTTCAGATCGGCATCAACGGTGCTCGCCATGTCCGGATATTGCAGCTTGCAGGCGACAAGCCTTCCATCCGGCAAGGTCGCGCGATGGACCTGGCCCAGGCTGGCGGCCGCGGCAGCCTCCTGGTCGAACGTCGAAAATTTCTGGCGCCAGTCCGGCCCGAGCTCGCCGGCCATGCGCCGGCGCACGAACGCCCAGCCCATCGCCGGCGCGTTGGACTGCAGCTGCTCCAGCTCGGCGGCGTATTCCGGCGGCAACGCATCGGGCACCGTCGACAGGAACTGCGCCGCCTTCATCAGCGGTCCCTTGAGCCCGCCCAGGATGGTCTTCAGGTCCTCGGCATGGCTGGCGCGGTCGGTCTTGATGCCGAACATCCGCTCCCCGGCCACCCGGGCGGCAATGCCGCCGACGGCGCCGGAGGTGCGGGCGAAGCGGCGGATTTCGCCGAAGATATTACTGTTCTCAGCCATTACGTCGTGGCTTCCAGTTCATCGATGAAGCCGGAGATCACGTCCAGCCCGCGTTT
>JANXRT010000231.1 GCA_025356735.1 Acetobacteraceae bacterium
CGATGTACGACGGCATGGCGGAAGCCTTCGAGCAGGCCGACGCCGATCCTGCCATCCGGGCGGTGATCGTCACCGGAACCGGCGACGCCTTCACCTCGGGCAACGACGTCAGGGATTTCCAGAATCGTTCGGAAAGCAACGTCGGCAGCGCCGCCGGAAATTTTCTGCGCGCCATCTCGACCATGAAGACGCCTCTGGTCGCGGCCGTGAACGGCATGGCGATCGGCGTCGGCACCACCCTGCTGTTTCACTGCGACTTCGTCGTGCTGGCACGGTCGGCCCGGTTGATGATGCCGTTCACCAGCCTGGGCCTGGTGCCGGAAGCCGCCAGCTCGCTGCTGGTACCGCGCGTTGTTGGCATGCACCGCGCCAACGCGCTGCTGATGCTGGGTGAGAGCATCGACGCCGAAACGGCATTCGCCTGGGGCATCGGCAACCGCCTTGTGGAAGACGCCGAGCTGATGGACGTGGCCCACGCCTATACGCGGCGTCTGGCGGCGCTGCCACCCGAGGCGTTGCGCCAGACCAAGGCGCTGATACGTCACGGCACTCCCGAATTCGCCGGCCGCATGGCGGAGGAGGGGGAAGTGTTCGGCCGTCAGATGAAGTCTCCCGAGGCGCGCGAGGCGTTCGCTGCCTTTGCCGAAAAACGCCGGCCGGATTTTTCGCAGTTCAATTAGGAAGGATGGGGCTCTGCCCCAAATCCCGCCCCACCTTCAAGCATTGGGGTAGCGCCCCGGGGCGCATGCCTTAAGTGCGGAATTTAAAGGCGCGACGGCTTCACTGTGGGGAGCACAACCTTGCTTACTGCCTCCGGCGCAGATGACGTATGCCGTCCGCGCCCGCCACGATCACGTCGGTGGCGATGCCAAGAAACAGGCCGTTCGCCACGATGCCGGCCCGGGCGTCAAGCTCGATCGCCAGCGCGGGGGCGTCGGCGATGACGCCGAAACGGCAGTCCAGCAGCAGGTTGCCCTGATCTGTGCGGGCCATTCCGCCATCCGCCGCCATCCGCGGCGCGACGGTCGCACCCAGGCCGGCGATGAACCTGGCCTGCGACCGCCAGCCATATTCGAGCACTTCCACCGGCAAGACGAACTTCGTGCCAAGAGCCGGCGAAAGCTTGCTGTCATCCGCCACCAGAATGACACGCGCGCTCGCCTGGGCCACAATCTTCTCGCGCAGCAACGCGCCGCCGCCGCCCTTGATGACATCGAGTGCCGGATCGATCTCGTCGGCGCCGTCGATGGTGAGGTCGAGGGCTTCCGGCAAATCCTCGCCCAGCATCGGAATGCCGAGCCTGACCGCTTCCTCGTGCACGGGGCGGGAGGTCGCGATCGCGGTGATGCCGCCAAGCTCGCCGCGATGTATGCGCGCGGCGATCTCACGGGTGGCGAAGATCGCGGTCGAGCCCGTACCAAGACCGATCGTCATGCCGGACTGCACGAAGCCGACCGCGTGCTCGGCGGCCAGTCGCTTCAGCGTCGGGGTATCGGTCAAGCGGCCGGCTTCAGGCGCATGGCGGCGGCGGAATCCAGCAGCCAATGCAGCTCGCCACCCGTCGGCGCGATCGCTTGCGACGGCAGCACGACCGGATCGTGCGGCCCGTCGAGCACGCGCGCCAGCATCTCCGCCTTGCCGGCACCCGCGACCAGGAACAGCACGCAACGCGAAGCGTTGATGATCACCGGCGTCAAGGTCAGCCGCCACATCCCTGCGACTTCGACATACTGGGCCATGACCCATTTTTTGGCTTCGGTCACCGCGCCCAGGCCGGGAAACAGCGAAGCGGTATGGCCGTTGTCGCCCATCCCAAGCACCACGAGATCAAAACCCAGCATCGGAGGTCCGGCATCCGGGTTGCCGCCGAGCCGGCTCGCCAGCATGGCCTGGTAGGAGCCCGCCGCATCTTCGGGTGGATCCTCGCCGCGCATCCGGTGGTAGCTGCCTTCCGGGATGGGCAAGTCCCGGCCAAGCGCGGTTCGTGCCATGCGCCAGTTGCTGTTCGGATCATCGGGCGCCACGCAGCGTTCGTCGCCGAAATATATCTCGACGCGCCGCCAGTCGAGGCCGCTCCGATACGGCTCCGTCGCCAGACGTTGGTACACCGGCTTCGGCGTGCCGCCGCCGGCAAGCACGAGCGTGAACCGTCCGCGCTCGGCGATCGCGCGTCGCGCCCGCTCCGCGATGAAATCCGCCGCGGCGGCGGTCAGCGCGTCCTCGGCAACGATTCGAATGTCGCGCACCGGTATGCCTCAGCCGCGGCGCGCGCGATAACGCCGAATGGCGGCGTTGGTCGAGCTGTCGTGGTGAAGCTGCGGCTCCGATCCAGGGTCGAGTTCCGGGATGATTCGCACCGCCAGCACTTTTCCCAGCTCGACGCCCCACTGGTCGAACGAGTCGATCGCCCAGATCGCGCCCTGAGTGAACACGCTGTGCTCGTACAGCGCCACCATCGCGCCAAGGCTGTGCGGAGTGAGTGCGTCGGCGAGGATGAGGTTGGTCGGCCGGTTGCCCTCGGCGACGCGGAACGGCGTCTGAAAGTCCGGCGAGCCCTCCTGCGTCAGCTCGACCGCGGTCTTGCCGAAAGCCATCGCCTCGGCCTGGGCGAACAGGTTGGCCATCAGCAGATCGTGCTGGTGGGCGCTCGGGCTCATCGGGCGGCAGAAGCCGATCAGGTCGCAGGGGATCAGCTTGGTGCCCTGGTGGATCAGCTGATAGAACGAGTGCTGGCCATCAGTGCCCGGCTCGCCCCAGATGATCGGTCCGGTCTGGTAGCCGACGACCCGGCCATCGAGATCGACATGCTTGCCGTTACTCTCCATCTGCAACTGCTGGAGGTAGGCGGGAAAGCGCGCCAGCGGTGCCGCGTAGGGCATCACGCCAAGCGTCTGCGCACCGAAGAAGTTGTTGTACCAGATCGTCAGCAGCCCCATCAGCAGCGGCAGGTTGCGCTCTGGGGGCGCCTCGCGGAAATGCGTGTCCATGGCGTGGAAGCCGGCCAGCATGTCGTAAAAGCCATCGGCGCCGATCGCCAGCATGGTGGACAGGCCGATGGCGCTGTCCATCGAGTAGCGTCCGCCGACCCAGTCCCAGAAGCCAAACATGTTCTCGACGTCGATACCAAACTTCTTCACGCCCGCTTCGTTGGTCGAAACCGCAACGAAATGCTTCTCCACCGCGGCATCCTGGCCCAACGCCGCCAGCGTCCATTGCCGCGCGACATCGGCGTTGGTCATCGTCTCCAACGTCGTGAACGTCTTCGACGAGATCACGAACAGGGTTTCCGCGGCATCGAAGTCCTGCGTCGCCTCGTGGAACGCTGCGCCATCGATGTTGGCGACGAACCGGAAAACCATCGACGGATCGGCGAACGACCGCAACGCGCGGTATGCCATCTCGGGGCCGAGATAGGAGCCGCCGATGCCGATGTTGACCACGTTGCGGATGCGTTTTCCGGTGTGGCCAAGCCACTCGCCCGACCGCACCCGGCCGGCGAACGCCGCCATGCGGTCAAGCACGGCGTGGACGTCCGGCATGACATCTTGGCCATCGACCGCGATCGAGCTGCCTTTTGGCGCGCGCAACGCGACGTGCAGCACCGCCCGGTTTTCGGTGATGTTTATCCGCTCGCCCGAGAACATCGCATCGCGCCGCGCCAGAACCCCGCGCTCCTCGGCCAGGCGCAGCAACAGGGTGATGGTTTCATCGGTGACCCGGTTTTTCGAGTAGTCCAGGAACAGCCCGGCGCCCTCGGCGGCAAGGCGCGTGCCGCGGTCGGGATCGTCGGCGAAAAGCTCCCGGAGATGCTTCTTCTCGATTTCGGCAAAATGCGCCTGCAACGCCTTCCAGGCGGCGGTTTCCAGGAGCGGCTGTGTCATGTCCTAGCTCAGCACCTTGCTTTTCTCGTCGATCGCGGCGAGCAACTCCGTCCACGACGTGACGAACCCCGTCGCCGCATCGGTCTGCAGCTTGGCCGCGACCGCCGCCAGATCGACGCCGGCACGGGCGATATCGGCCAGAACCGCCTCGGCATCGCCACCGTCGCGCGGGATCGCCACCGCCGGCGCGCCATGGTCGGCAAACGCCAGCAGCGTCTCCTCCGGCATCGTGTTGACCGTGTTGGGCGCCGCCAGGGCCGCGATGTACAGCACGTCGGACGCCGTCTTGTCCTTGGTGCTGGTGCTGGCGAACAGCAGCCTCTGCGGCCGCGCGCCCAGATTTTCCAGACGCTGCCAGCGATCCGACTCCATCATGTCGCGGTACGCCTTGTAGGCCTGGCGCGACACCGCGATGCCAAGCTGGTTGCGCTTTTCCGGCGGCAGCTTATCCGCGGTCGCGCCATCCCACCGGCTGACGAAGATCGAGGCGACGGAGCGCACGTCCGGGCACAGCCCGGCATCCACCCGGCGTTCCAGCCCGGCCATGTAGGCGTTCGCCGCCGCCAAGTACTGCTCGGTCGAGAACAGCAGCGTCACGTTGACCGGCACGCCGGCGAAGATCGCCTCCTCGATCGCCGGCACGCCCTCGGCGGTG
>JANXRT010000242.1 GCA_025356735.1 Acetobacteraceae bacterium
CAGAAAAATAGATCTGCCGCCCCGTTTTGGGGGTGGATCGTCTGGTGATCGCGACCGACCGGCGATGGGGATGGATTATCTCATCGAGGGATCCGCCCGTTGCCCGGCCGCCATGTCACCGATCACCAGATGAGGCTTTACATGAAGTTCCGACAGACAGACGCGTCGCCGGTTGCGGCGGCGAAGGCGTCGATCAGCGCTGCCACCGCGTATCGCTTCGAGCTGGATCGCAGGGTTCCATCGCATCAGGGCCAGACACGGGGCCGCCGCCGACCCGATCCGCTCGCCGATTTCTTCGATATCGAGATCGTGCCGATGCTGAAGGCGGCACCGGGGCTTCGAGCAGTCGCGATCTTCGAAGAGATGCCGCGGCGTCATCCCGACCTATCCGCGGGCGTCCGACGAACCCTGGAGCGTCGCATCCGATCCTGGCGGGCATTGCATGGCGCGGACCAGGAGGTGATCTTCCGCCAGGTTCATCAACCCGGCCGGATGGGCCTGTCGGATTTTACCGATATGGCCGACCTCGGCGTCACCATCGTCGGCGAGCGGCTCGAACACCGACTTTACCACTTCCGGCTGGTCTACTCGGGCTTCGAGCCTGCTCATGTGATCCCGCGCGGTGAAAGCTACGTGGCGCTTGCCGAGGGTCTGCAAAACGCGTTGTGGGCGCTCGGCGGTTCGCCGCTCGAGCATCGCAGCGACAGTCTCTCGGCGGCATTTCGTAACCTCGCCAAGGATGCGCGGGAGGATTTGACCCGGCGCTATGACGCGCTGTGTGCCCATTACGGCATGCAACCGACCCGCAACAATCGTGGTGTCGCGCATGAGAATGGCTCCATCGAAAGTTCGCACGGCCATCTCAAGAAGGCGGTCATGGATGCGCTGCTGATGCGCGGTGTGAACGACTTCGACGATCTCGCCAGCTACCGCTGCTTCATCGACGAGATTGTCAGTCGCAAGAATGCTCGATGTGCCAAGCGTATCGAGGCCGAGCGAACTGCACTCCAGCAGTTACCCGGACAGCGGACCTGCGATCATGAAGAGACAATCGTTATCGTCACCTCCTCCGGCGGCTTCATGCTCAAGAAGGTGTTCTACACGGTGCCATCGCGGCTGATCGGGCATCGCTTGCGGGTCCGGCTGTACGATGACCGCCTCGATCTGTTGATCGGCGGCACACCGTTGATGACCCTGACGCGGGGGCGTGCCGACGCAACCGGCAAGCATGCCCATGTCGTCGACTACCGTCATGTCATCCACGCCCTGCGGCGCAAACCCATGGCACTTCTGGGTCTCGCCTATCGTGATCAGCTCTTCCCGCGCGATGCCTACCGCCAAACCTTTGACCGGTTGCTGGAACGGCTCCCCGAAAAATCGGCGTGTCGCCTGATGGTCAGCCTGCTGGCACTGGCGCATGAGCGCGGCTGCGAGGCCGAACTGGCCACCCTTCTGGCTGCCGACCTCGCAGCAGGCCAGTTGCCTGATTTGGCGGCCTTACGCGAACGCTTCGCGCCCGATCCCGCAGCACTGCCCGAGGTCGTCGTCCACCTCACCCCACTGATCGCCTACGAGGACCTCCTCGGCAACGACACGGGCCCCGGTTGGGGAGAGGCGGCATGAGCGAAAGCATCGACAGTGCCCGCCTCATGCTTCTGCTCAACGAGCTTCGCTTACCAGCGATCAAGCAGGGCTGGTCGACCTTTGCCGAGCGGGCGGACAAGGAAAGCTGGCCCGCGGCCCGCTTCCTCGCCTCTCTCGCCGAACACGAGGTCGCCGAACACGAGGTCGCCGAACGCGACCGCCGCCGCATAGAGCGCCATCTCGTCGAGGCCCGGCTGTTGCCCGGCAAGACCCTCGACAGCTTCGAGTTCGAGGCGGTGCCGATGATCTCCAAGGCGCATGTCATGGCGATCTGTGCCGGGGACAGTTGGATCGACAAGGGCGCCAATCTCCTCCTGATCGGCGGACCCGGCGGTGGAAAGACGCATCTTGCCTCCGCCATCGGCTTGGCGCTGGTCGAAAATGGCTGGCGCGTGCTGTTCGCCCGAACCTCCGACCTGGTGCAAAAACTCCAGGTGGCGCGCCGGGAACTTGGACTTGAAGCCGCTATCAACCGGCTCGATCGCTTCCATCTGCTGATCCTTGATGACCTTGCCTATGTCAGCAAAGATCAGGCGGAAACCTCCGTCCTGTTCGAACTGATCAGTGCCCGATACGAGCGCCGTTCCATGCTCGTCACGGCCAACCAGCCGTTCGGCGCCTGGGGGAAGGTGTTCCCGGATCCCGCCATGACCCTCGCCGCCGTCGATCGTCTCGTCCATCACGCCACGATCTTTGAGATCAATGTCGACAGCTACCGTCGCCGCGCCGCCTTGGAACGCAAACAGAAAGGGGCGGGACGGCCCCTGAAGCACGCGACAGTCAGTGATTTCGAACCGGTGACGCTCCGCGACAATCAAACGCAGATATAACGCTTGCCAGCGACAATCAGACCGAACATTATAGTTTCGTTGCGGTCAGAGATTCTCACCCTGATTGTCGCTCTCTCTCATCCAGATTGTCGCGCAATATCAACCAGACCTACGCCCTCTGCACTCTCGTCC
>JANXRT010000252.1 GCA_025356735.1 Acetobacteraceae bacterium
TCTCGGCGATCCAGCCGCGCACGGTGGCCCGAAACGCATCGTCGTCGACCTGGCTGAAATCCTCGGACACGCCGGGTGTTATCGGGCTTTTCGGCACAGCATTCATCGCGTGGCACTCCTCTCTTCAAGCCGGGCTTCCTCGGTGCGCGGGTCGCCGCCATACGGCGCGTGAACCACGCGGTGAACGAAGATGCCCGGGGTGTGGATTTGTTCGGGATCCATTTGTCCGAGTTCGCAAATATGCTCGGTTTGCGCGACGGTCAATTTGGCTGCCATCGCGACGATAGGATTGAAGTTGCGGCCGGCCTGCCGGTAGGTGAGGTTGCCCCACCGATCCGCCTGCCACGCCTCGACCAGCGCCACGTCGCCGAAGATCGCGTGCTCCAGCACGTGTTCCCGGTCATCGAAGCTTCGGGCTTCCTTGCCGCGTGCCAGCACCGTGCCGGCCGAGGTCGCGGTGTAGAACGCCGGGATGCCGGCACCGGCGGCCCGGATGCGCTCCGCCAGCGTGCCCTGCGGCACCAATTCCAGCTCAATTCTGCCGGCCGCGTAGAGCGGCTCGAACGCGATGTTCGAGGCAATCCGGGCCCAGGAGACGATCAGGCGCCGCACCCGGCCAAGCTCGATCAGCCGAGAGATGCCTTCCCGCCCGCCACCGATGACGTTGGCGACGATGGTCAGGTCGCGCGCGCCCTGCTCGACCAGCCCATCCAGCAGGATGTTCGGCGTGCCGACGACGAAGCCGGCACATAGAACAGTCGATCCGTCGGCGATGCCATCCAGCGATTCAGCAACGGATCTGACGAATTTATCGATCAATTATTCGCACCAGTGTCATACCCCCGGCGCCTTCGCCTCGGACAGCTTCGTTCCACTTTCCGCCAGCTTGCGCAGGAACGCCGAGGGGGCCCAGCGCTCGCCATAAAGCTGATGCCAGTTGGCGATCTGGTTGTAGACCTCGCGCACCCCGATCCCATCCGCCCAGTACATCAGCCCACCGCGGTAGCGCGGGAAACCGAACCCGTGCAGCCACATCACGTCGATGTCCACGGCGCGGTAGGCGATCCCCTCCTCCAGAATCCGGCACGCCTCGTTAACCGACGAGAACAGCAGCCGGCGCAGGATCTCCTCGTCGGAGAACGCCTTCTGCGTCACGCCCATCTCGGCCGCTACGCTTTTTATCAGCTGCTCGACCAGCGGATCGGGATGCGGCGTGCGGTCGCCCTTCTCGTAATGGTACCAGCCGTTGCCGGTCTTCTGGCCATAGCGTCCCATCTCGAACAGCTTGTCGGCGATCGGCAGTTTTCGGTAATTCGGGTTGGCGTCGGCGCGGCGCTTGCGGCCGGCATAGCCGACATCCAGCCCGGCCAGGTCGCCGACCGCGAACGGCCCCATCGGATAGCCGAAATCGATCATCACCCGATCGACCTGCTCCGGCAGGCAGCCCTCCTCCAGCAGGATGACCATTTCCGAATTGAACGGTGCCCGCGACCGGTTGGCCAGGAAGCCGTCGCAGTTGCCGGCAACGGAAGAAATCTTGCCGATCTTCTTGCCGAGTTGCATCACCGAGGCGATCGTGTCCGGCGCGGTCTTCGATCCCCGCACCACCTCCAGCAGCTTCATCACGTTGGCCGGGCTGAAGAAATGCGCCCCCGCCACGTCCTGCGGCCGCTTCGTCACTGACGCCAGCTCATCGACATCCAGCGCCGACGTGTTCGACAGCAGCAGCGCACCCGGTTTCATCACCTCGTCCAGCTTGGCGAAGATCGGCTTCTTCACGTCCATCTGCTCGAACACCGCCTCGACCACCACGTCGGCGTCGCCGATCGCATCATAGCCCGCCACCGGCTCAATCAGCGCCAGCCTGCGGTCCATCTCGTCCTGCGCCAGGCTGCCGCGCTTGACCGACGTCGAATAATTGTCGTGGATTTTCTGCATGCCGCGCCGCAGCCCATCCTCGGTCGCGTCCATGATTTTTACGGGGAAGCCGAAGTCGGCAAAGCTCATGGCGATGCCGCCACCCATCGTGCCGGCGCCGACCACCGCCGCGGTCTTGAAGCCGCGGACCGGAGTGTCGGGCGACAGGCCTGGGATCTTGCCGACTTCCCGTTCCGCGAAGAACGCATAGCGCAGCGCCTTCGCCTCGTCGGCGTTGACCAGTTCCAGAAACAAATCCTGCTCGCGAGCGATCCCCTGATCGAACGGCAAGGTCGTCGCGGCCTCCACCGCCAGGATGCAGTTGTACGGAGCCTTCTGATTGCGCGCTTTGCGCGCGATGCTTTTCCGCATCGCGTCGAACATGCCGGGATCGGCCTTGGCCTCGGCCAGCTTCGCCTCGTTGTCGCGCACCCGCGGTAATGGCCGCGCCTCCGCCACCGACCGCGCGTACTCGACCGCGGCGCCCTCAAGATCGGCATCGTCGGCAATCACGCGATCCAGGATGCCGTAACCCATTGCCTCCTCGGCCGGCACGTGGCGGCCCGAGGTGATCATCTCCAAAGCCCGCTTCGGCCCCGCCGCGCGTGGCAGCCGCTGCGTGCCGCC
>JANXRT010000283.1 GCA_025356735.1 Acetobacteraceae bacterium
CGATCCCGACGCGCTGCTTCATGCCGCCAGACAATTCCGCCGGGCGGCGCTCGCTGGCATCGGCCAAACCGACGAGATCGAGGATTTCGCGCGCCCGGTCGCGCACGGCGCGGCGGGTCCAGCTTGGATGGCGGGAGCGCACGGCGAAACCGACATTGCCCAGCGCCGTCATCCACGGCATTAGCGCGTGCGACTGGAAGATCACGGCGCGGTCGAGCGAGGGTCCATGCAATTCCGCGCCGTCAAGCAGGATGGTGCCCTGCCCCGACATCTCCAGCCCGGCCAACATGTTCAGAATCGTCGTCTTGCCGCAGCCGGAATGGCCTATCAGCGCCACGATCTCGCCCTTGCCGATGCCGAACCATAGATCGCGGAAGATCGTGCGGTCGCCGTAACGGCATTCGATGCCCTCGACCGACAGCCAGTCGCTCATTCCCGCCACGCGACGGCACGGGCGGCCCAGCCGAGCAGCTGGTCGAGCGCCATGCCGGTCAGCCCGACCAGCAGGATTCCGACCAGGATGTCGACGATGGAAAGGTTGTTCCACTGGTTCCAGATGAAGTAGCCGATGCCGGTGCCGCCAACCAGCATCTCGGCGGCGACGATCACCAGCCACGAGATGCCGATCGAGATGCGCATGCCGGTCAGGATGGTCGGCGCGGCGGCTGGCAGGATCACGCTGAAGGCGCGGCGCAGGGGCCCGACTTCCAGCGTGCGCGCGACATTGACCCATTCGCGGCGCACGCCGGCAACGCCGAACGCGGTGTTCAGCAGCATCGGCCAGACCGAGCAGATGAAGATGACGAAGATCGCCGAGCGCCCACTGTCGCGGATGGTGTAGAGCGCCAGCGGCATCCAGGCCAGCGGCGAAATCGGCTTCAGCACCTGGATGAACGGGTTGAGCGCGCGGCCAAGCGTTTCGTGCAGGCCGATCAGGAAGCCGACCGGGATGGCGACGATCGCCACCAGCCCGAACCCCGCAAGCACGCGCGCCAGGGAAAAGAACAGCTGCGTGCCGATGCCCTTGTCGTTGGCGCCGCGATCGTAGAACGGGTGCGCCAGCAGCTCGGCCAGCCGGGCGCCGACCGCGAGCGGGCCCGGGATCGCCGACCCGTTCGAGGCGCTGGTGCCCATCAGCCTGGCATATTCGGTATCGGCGACCGGCGCGGTACCGTTGCCCTGCACGGCGAACTGCCAGCCGGTCAGCAGCACCGCCAGCAAGGCGAGCGACAGCAACCACGCGGCCGGTATTTTTTTCGCGATCATGCGATCAGGCGCGGCGAATGGCGAAGCTTTGCAAGTACGCCTCCGGCGCGGCCGGATCGAAAACCTTGCCCATCACCGAGAAACTCTTCGTGGGCGCCTCCGGCGGCGTCTGGCCAAGCTCACGCATGATGCGGCCGGTGTCGGTCGCCAGCATCACCTGCCGCGAAATTCCGGCATAGTCCAGATCGCCCTTGACCTGGCCCCACCGTTTCATCTGGGTCAGAATCCAGACGCCGAACGACTGCCATGGGAACGGATCGAAGCCGGCCCGGTCCGGCTGGCGGATGACGTTGCCGAGGCCGTCAGCATAGGTTCCGGTCAGCGCCTGCTCGACCACCACCGGCGGCTGGTTGAGGTAGTTGGCGGGCGCGATCGCGGCGGCGATGTCGCGGCGGTTTTCCGCCTTGTTGGCGTAGAAGGTGGCATCGACGATGGCCTTGGTCAGTGCCAGGAAGGTGTTCGGGTTCTCGGCCGCGAAGGCACGGGAGGTCGCGAAGGCGCAGCACGGATGGCCGTCCCAGATCTGGCGCGACAGCAGGTGGATGAAGCCGATGCCGTCATGCACGGCGCGCTGGTTGATCGGGTCGGGCCCAAGAAATCCGTCGATGTTGTCGGCGCGCAGATTGGCCACCATGTCGGGCGGCGGCATGACGCGAAGCTGCACGTCGGCGTCGGGATCGATACCGGCCTCGGCGAGATAATAGCGCAGCAGGTAGTTGTGCATCGAGTAGTCGAACGGGATGCCGAAGCGCATCCCCTTCCAGTCCTTGGGTTCGCGCCGGTCCTTGTGTTTCAAGGCAAGCACGATGGCCTGGCCGTTGATGTTCTCGATCGCCGGTATCTGCCAAGCCTGCTGCACCGAACCGAGGCCAAGCGACAGGGCGATCGGCATCGGCGACAGCATGTGGGAGGCGTCGTATTCGCGGTTCATCGCCTTGTCGCGCACGATCGCCCAGCCGGCGGTCTTCACCACCGATACGTTCAGCCCGTAGCGCGAGTAGAACCCCATCGGCTGCGCCATGATGATCGGCGAGGCGCAGGTGATCGGGATGAAGCCGATCTTGAGGTCGGGCTTCTCGATGTTCTTCGGGGCGTCCTCGGCAAGAGCCGTGGCCGCGGCGATCGGAAAGAACTCGGCCAAGGCGGCGGCGACAGTGGCCCCGCCGACCGCGCGCAGCAACGCGCGACGGCGCGGCGCGGTCGGAAACACCGCCCGCAACACGGCGTTCGGCACCGCCTCCGCCATGCCGGCGGGCGAGCCGCCGGCGCAGCAGCCGCAGCCGGCGCCGTGCCGATCCGGATCGAAAACACTCATCCGGCGACCGGCGCCCAGGGCGGACCGGCCTCGATCGGCAGGCTCGGGTCGCGGCTCCACTCGTTCCACGATCCGAAGTAGAGCCGAACGTCGGCGATGCCGGCTTCCTTCAGCGCGACCAGAGAGTTCGAGGCGCGCGCTCCCTTGAAGCAGAACAGATAGACGGGCGTCTTCGGCGTGATGCCGACCGTATGGCACTCGGCCAGGATCTCGTCCTTGTTCTTGAACATTGGGCCCGCAGCACTCGGCTTCATCAGCCGGTACCACTCGATCCAGCGCGAGCCGGGAATGCGGCCCTTGCGCGGACAGAAGTCGCGGCCGTATGGCGAGGAGCTGTCGCCGACCCACTCATCGACATCGCGCACATCGAGCTTGATGATGTCCTCGTCGCCGACAGCGGCCAGCATGTCGTCGCGGTCCAGCATCATCGCGGCGCCGGCATCCGAAAGCGGGAAGGTTTTCGGCGTCGGGGTGGCGATCTCGGTGGTCACCGGCAGCCCCGCGGCCTGCCCGGCCGCGAAGCCGCCATGCAGCACCATCGCCTTCGGATAGCCGAGGAACG
>JANXRT010000284.1 GCA_025356735.1 Acetobacteraceae bacterium
CGGTGCCGAGCGCGAACACGGCGGTGAACAGCCGCGCCTCGTTGACCCCAAGTGCCGCCACCATCGCCCGGTTCTCGGTCGCCGCTCGCACCAGCATGCCGAACCGGGTCCGCCGCATCAGCAGCCACAAACACCCGAGCATCGCAGGCGCCAGCCCAATGCGCACGATGTCGAACGTTGCGAACCTTGCCTCGCCGATGCGAACCGCAGCCCGCAGCCAGGCCGGCCGCGGCAGCGCCAGGTCGCCCGCGCCCCAGATCGCCTGCGTCGCGTCCTGCACGATCAGCAGCACCGCGAACGTCGCCAGCAACTGGAAAAGTTCCGGCGCGCGATATAGCCGGCGCAACAGGCCGATCTCAACCGCGACTCCTATGGCTGCCGTGGCAAGCGCAGCCACGACTACGCCGAGCGTGAAGCCGGCGGGATCGCGAGGCAGGCGGCTCAGCACGCTCCAGCCGATGTAGGCGCCCAACATGCAGAAGCTGCCATGGGCGAAGTTCACGATCCTTGTCACGCCGAAGATTATGGTCAGGCCGGCGGCAACCAGGAACAGCGAGGCTCCGGAAGCCAGGCCGGTTAATAGTTGGACGACCAGGAAATCCAAAACTAAAGCAAGCCGGGGCCAGCCCCGGTCCCCGCTGGGGCCAGCGCCCCCAGACCCGCATCCATTTTAGTCTGCAGCTGGTCGCAGCTTGCGGACCGTGGCGTCGTCGGGAAGGAAGTTCGCGCCATCGTCATAGCGCCAATCAACCATGCCCTTGGCCGCGGTGCGACCGATGTAGGTGCCCAGCGTCGATTGATGGTCGATCGTCCGGTAGGATGCCGGCCCGAATGGCGTCTCGAATGACGCGCCCCGGAAACCGGCAACCATCGCCTCGGTGTCGGTGCCGCCCGACTTCAAAATGCCGGCGACGATCGAGTTGACCATCGCATATCCGACCACGGAACCCATCATCGGCTGGGTGTTGAATTTTGCGCGGTAGGCGGTGATGAAGGCCTGGTTGGCTGGCGTGTCGACGGCATTTCCCGGATAGCCGGTGACAATCCAGTCAACCGGCGTCTCATCGCCAAGTGGAAGAAGATATTCCGGCTCGCCGGTCAGCATCGACACGACGGCGCGGTTCTCGAACAACCCGATGGTGTTGCCCTGGCGGACGAAGTTGGTGAGATCCGAACCGAACGTGATGTTGAGGATGGCATCCGGCTTGAGCTGCGCTAGCGCCTGGGTGGTGGCGCCGGCGTCGATCTTGCCCTGCGCCGGCCACTGCTCACCGATGAAGCTGACGTCGGGACGTTTCGCTAACAGCAACTCGCGAAACCACTTCACCGCCGACTGGCCGTATTCGTAGTTGGGCGCGATAGTCGCCCAACGCTTGGCCGGCAGCTTGGCGGCTTCTTCCACCAGCATTGCCGCCTGCATGTAGGTCGAGGGTCGCAGCCGAAAAACGTAGCGGTTGCCGGCCGACCAGACCAGCGCGTCGGTCAGCGGCTCGCTGGCGATGAACAGGCGCTTTCGCGCCAGTGCCTGATCGGCCAGCGCCAGCCCGACATTGGACAGGAAGCCGCCGGCGAGAAGATCGACATGCTGCTCGTCGAGCAATTCGCCGGCCAAACGAACAGCGTCCTGTGGACGGCCGCCATCGTCACGGGATACCACTTCCAGACGGCGCCCGAGCACCCCGCCGGCCGCGTTGACCTGATCGACCCCGAGCTGCCAGCCATTGCGGTAGGGCAAGGTAAACGCCGGAATGGCGCTGTAGCTATTGATCTCGCCGATCCGGATCGATGCGCTTTCCGCGCGCACGCGCCGGCTCGGTTGAGCCAGCAGCATGGCACTGCCCACCAATGCCGCTCGTCGCGCAAGTCTCATGGCATCGCCCCAAAAACTAAAATGCTCGTTTAGAGCATAATGGACGGCCTGTCGATCCAGCCAGCTCGCCGTGTTAGCCCAGCATCTTCTCAGCAAGGTCGGTGTGCTGCTGGTCCGCCTGCTTGGCCTCCTCGAGGCATTTCCGCATGTTCTCCGCAGTCTCGCTCAGCCCCAGCTTGGCGGCATAGTTGCCTAGCGTGCCGAACGAGGCGATCCAGTAATGCAGCGCAAGTTGGCCTGCCGCGATGATGCCAAGGTCGCGGCTCAGCGCGTCGGGCGCTTGCTGGCAAATTTTCCTGCTGACCTCGTGATGGGCTTCAAGTATCGGGTTGCCGGCGCCCTCGGCGCCGCCGGTCTCCTGCAACGCTTTTCCGATGCGCTGCGCCCACTGCTCGCTTGTCTTGTTGCCTTGTTCAAGCGCCGCTTTCAGGTCGGGGTGGCTCACATCGCCCTGAAGCTCGGCTGTCGCTTGCTTCGCCACCTCCCCTCCGGCTTTCAACGCCTGCAGGCCGTGCGCCACCAGCGTCTTGATTTCCTGATTGTCCATGTCATCACCCATTCTTTTAAAAGCGTGTGCACGACGTGCACGGAGCGGCTAACGAGGCTTGAACAAAAGCAGTTTCAGCTCGGTGCGTTTGCGGCAAACACATCGGTGAGATTGAAATCCAGGCCCATGTTGCCACACGGTGCCAACTGTAGTCGGCTGGTGGCCGGCCAATGATCCGGGAGAAACACGATGGCACGCAGCGAGACCTACCGCCTGGGTAACGAGATGCGCCGCAAGCTGATGGGCGCGGAATTCGCCGACAAGATGGACAAGACCGCCTACAACAATCCGCACATGCAGAAGTTCGGCGAGGTCACGCGCGAGACGATCTTCGGCTCGATCTGGACCCGCGGCGGCATCGACCTGAAGACCCGCACGCTGATCACGGTGGTGTCGGACACTGCCACCGGCCGCACCGACGAGCTGAAGATTCACATCCGGTTCGCACTCAACCAGGGCTGGACCGAGGACGAGCTGTCCGAAGCTATCCTTCACCTCGTCGCCTATGTCGGCGCGCCACTGGTTCGAGAGGCAATGCTGACGGCGGTGGAGGTGTTTGCCGAGGTGGCGGCGGAAAAGTAAGCGTGTGCCGCAGGCAGAAAAATGGGGCTCTGCCCCAAACCCCGCCAGGAGAAGCGCGCCTGGACCCGCAATACCAAGGGAACGGGTTCTAAGGGCTTGCCCTTAGCGGGTCCAGGGCAGAGCCCTGGCCTAGCTTTTCCTACTCCACCGTCACCGATTTCGCCAGATTCCGCGGCTGATCGACGTCGGTGCCCTTCAGCACCGCCACGTGGTAGGCTAGCAGCTGCACCGGAATCGAGTACAGGATTGGCGCGACGAACGGATCGACATCGGGTAAAATAATCGTTTCGGTGGCGATGCCGCGCAGCTTGGCGGCACCGGCGGCGTCCGACAGCAGCATGATCTGGCCGCCGCGGGCGGCCGCTTCCTGAAGGTTCGACGCGGTCTTCTCGAACAGCGGCCCGGATGGCGCGATCGCTATCACGGGCACGTTCTTGTCGATCAGCGCGATCGGGCCGTGCTTCATCTCGCCGGCGGCGTAGCCTTCGGCGTGGATGTAGCTGATCTCCTTCAATTTCAGCGCGCCCTCCATGGCGATGGGGAAGCAGTTGCCGCGGCCGAGATAGAGCACGTCGCGCGCGCCCGCGACGCGCGCGGCGAGCTGCTGGATCATCCCGTCGGAGGCCAGCACCTCGGCGGCGCGGCTCGGCACCTCCAGCAGCGCGTCGGTCAGCGCGCCTTCCTGGGACGCGGTGATGGCGCCGCGCGCGCGGCCGGCGGCGAGGGCAAGGCAGGCAAGGACGGACAACTGGGCGGTGAACGCCTTGGTGCTGGCGACGCCGATTTCCGGCCCGGCCACGGTTTCCAGCACCGCGTGCGACTCGCGTGCCATGCTGCTTTCCGGCACGTTGAGCACGGACAGGATGTGCTGTCCCTGCTCGCGCATGTAGCGCAGCGCGGCCAACGTGTCGGCGGTCTCGCCGGATTGGCTAACTAGCAGGCCGAGCCCGTGGCATCCCATTGGCGGCGTGCGGTAGCGGAATTCGCTGGCGACGTCGCCATCGGTGGGTATCCGCGACAGTGCCTCGAACCACCAGCGTCCGACCATGCCGGCGTAGAAGGCCGAGCCGCAGGCGCTGATCGTGATGCGGGAGATGTTGGCGAAGTCAAAGCCCAGATCGGGCAACACGACGGCGCGGGTAGCCGGGTTGACCATGCGGTGCAGCGTGTCGCCAATCACCGCCGGATGCTCGTGCAGCTCCTTTTCCATGAAATGGCGAAAGTTGCCCTTGCCGATCGAGGCGCCGG
>JANXRT010000323.1 GCA_025356735.1 Acetobacteraceae bacterium
CGACGAAACGCAAATTCTTGGCGATTGGCGCGGCGGGTGTCAAACAAGGAACGCTTTCGACGCCGCCCGATCGGCATCGCCCCTGGATTTCCGAAGGGGCAGCAGGGTTGGCTGGCTTGACGAAGCCTGGCCAGAGGCTGAACGATCCGGGTTCGCCACGGGGCCGATGCGGTCGGCCTGAAACATGGAGAGCCCCCTGTACCTCAATTTTTTCGCCGACGGCACGCAGCCGCTGGACATGACGACCACGGAAGAATTCCGCAGCCTGCTGGCCAGCGCCGCCGACCTCGGCATTCCGCATGAGCCGGATATCGCCTACCGGTCGTGCAACATCGTCCTACGCCAGCAGCGCTTCCACTTTCTCGAATGGGGCGCCGCCGATGCGCCAGCCATCGTCCTGCTGCATGGCGGCCACCAGTCCGCCCATTCCTGGGACCTCGTCAGCCTGCATCTGGCGCGGGACTACCGGGTGCTGGCGTTGGACCAGCGCGGCCACGGCGACAGCGAGTGGGCGCGCGACGTCGAATACTCGAACAAGGTGATGGCGCTTGACGCCGAGGCGTTCATCCTGGCGCTCGGCCTGGACCGGCCGATCGTCGTCGGCCACTCGATGGGCGGACGCAACCTGATGCTGCTGGCCAGGCAGAATCCGGGTCTGTTCGGCGCGGTAGTGCTGGTCGATATCGGTCCCGAGATTTCCGACGAGGGCCGCCAGGCGATCGCCGGATTCGTGCGCACCAACCAGGAGTTCGCCGACCTTGAGGAATTCGCCGCCAACGTGCGGAAATACGATCCTTACAGGTCGATGGAGCACATCGAGCGCACGGTGAAATACAACATGCTGCGGCGGGCCGATGGCCGCTTCGTCAGCAAATGCGATTCGACGCCGCGCCGGCTCGGCATCGTGCCCAGTCACGCGGCGGGCGATCAGGTCACGCTGGAGGACGCGAAGGACTTGGCGATGCCGGTTCTGGTGATCCGCGGCGCCAACTCCAACATCCTGACGGCGGAGGCGGCGGACCGGTTTCGCGCCGCATTGCCACGCGGTGAATTGATGACCGTCGCCGACTGCGGCCACAACGTCCATTCGCAGAACACGGCCGGGTTCCTGCAGGCGCTCGGCGGCTTTCTGAAGTCGCTGTAGAGGTTCAAGGCATGGGGTTTCACCCCACGCCTGCCGCTACTTCACCTTGCGGACAGCGGCAGCCTTCTTGACCCGTGGCGTCTTGGCCGCGCCGACGGTTTTATTGCCGCCGAGTTTATCGTCGCCAAGCTTGTCGCCGCTGAGCTTATCACCGCTGGGGCGGCGGTTTCCCAGGCCGATCGCCTTGGCCAGTTCCGACCGGCGGGACGAATAGGATGGCGCCACCATCGGATAGTCCGGTGCCAGGTCCCATTTGGCCCGATACTGTTCCGGCGACATCGCATAGGACGTTGCCAGATGCCGCTTCAGCATCTTGAGCTTCTTGCCGTCCTCAAGACAGATGATGTATTCCGGAAAGATCGACTTCTTGACCGGCACGGCGGGCTCCGGCTTGCGTCCGACCTCGGTCGGCTCGGCGCCGGTGTTTGACAAAGACGCATATACCGAGGTGATCAGCGCCGGCAATGCTTCCGCCGAGACGGCGTTATTTGCAATATGGGCTGAGATGATCTTGGCGGTAAGCTCGAGCAGATTGGCGTTCTCGGTTGGACTAGACACGGCATGTTTCTCCACGCGTTCAGACTGAGCTCGTTCATAAGATACTTTCTCTGTAAAATACAATAACCTAATCACTATTCATCGTTTCGTTCGACGCGGGAACAATGCGGTAGCGGCATAATTGCCATAAATTCGTCCGTTTGTGTGCTCAGAGGCTCCGTCGGGACGGGAAGACCACCGGCCGGCGGCCCGATTCGCTCGGTGCCAGAGATTGACGAAATGGGCCAGACGGTCGCCCTGCGCCTCTTCCCGTTCCATTGGAAAGGATACAGACGTGCGGTTACCGCCATCGGCGATGAAGGAAAAGGAATGAAGTCGGCTGAACGCGATGTCTGTCCTGCCGGCCGCCACGCGGCCTGGTCGCAGGAGCTGCGGGCGATCCTTGTCCTGAGCTGGCCGATCGTCGCCACCAACTTGGCGCAAATAGCGATGGGCACTACCGATGTCATCATGCTCGGTCGCCTCGGCGCCGACACGCTGGCCGCCGGAGCGTTGGGCGTGAACCTCTATCTGGTGGCAATGATCCTGGGTGTCGGGCTGATCAACGCGACCACCCCGCTAGTGGCGAACGCGCTCGGCCGCGGCGGCCCGGCGGTGCGTGAGATCCGCCGCACGGTCCGCCAGGGGTTCTGGGCGGCCAGCGTCGTGGCGCTGGTGTTCTGGGCGGTGCTGTGGCGGGCGAGCGGGGTTCTGGCGGCGTTGGGCCAGGAGCCCGACCTCGCCGACATGGCCAGCCTCTATCTCCATACCCTGCAATGGGGGCTGTGGCCGTACCTGCTGTACCAGGTGCTGCGCGCCTTCGTCAGCGCGCTGCTGCGGCCGGGCGCCTGCCTGATCGTGGCGCTGAGCGCCGTGCTGTTCAACGCCGCCGCCAACGAGTGCCTGATCTTCGGCCGGCTCGGCCTGCCGGCCTTCGGCATCGCCGGCTCCGGCATGGCGACGACGCTGTCCGACATGCTGATGTTCGCCAGCATGGCCTCAATCGTCGCCTTCGACCGTCAGTTCCGCCGCTACCATCTTTTTTCCCGGCTGTGGCGGACCGACTGGCACCGCCTCCGGGCGTTCTGGAGGCTTGGCCTGCCGATGGCGGCGATGCTGAGCTTCGAGGTCACGGTGTTCAACGCCGCAACGTTCCTGATGGGCCTGATCGGCGCCGCGCCGCTCGCCGCCCATGCCATCGCGATGCAGCTTTCCGGCCTTGCCTTCATGGTGCCGCTCGGCATCGGCCAGGCGGTCACGGTGCGCGTCGGCCGCGCCTTCGGCGCCCGCGACCCGCAAGCCGTCGCCCGTGCCGGCTGGACCGGTTTTTCGGTCTGCATGGCATTTGCGCTCGCAGCCTCGCTCATCATGATCCTGGCGCCGCGCGCGCTGATCGGCGCCTTCCTGGATGTCGCCGACCCTGCCAACGCGGCCGTGGTGCGCCTCGCGGTCTCATTCCTGGCGCTGGCGGCCCTGTTCCAGATCGCCGATGGCGCGCAGGCGGTCGGCGCCGGCATGTTACGCGGCCTGCAGGACGCCCGCGTGCCGATGCTGTTCGCTATGGTCGGTTACTGGGGGATCGGCCTGCCGCTCGGCATCGGCCTCGCCTTCTTCACCGGGTTCGGCGGAGTCGGCATCTGGATCGGCCTCGCCGTCGGGCTCGGCGTGGTCGCATTCCTGATCGTATGGCGATGGAGCCGGCGCACGACGCTCGGGCTGATGCGCGCTCGTCATGCCGAGGGCCCTCTGCTAAGAAACCCGCATGATCGGCGGCCAGCGAGTGGCGGATGAACCCGAAGCCGACCCGGCTGGTAATGCCTCGGCCGGTAGTGGCATCGAGTTGCGGAACCTGTCGCTCGCCTATGGCCGCTATCTCGCGTTGTCGGGCGTTTGCGGAAAATTCGCGGCCGCCAGCCTGACTGCTGTGGTCGGGCCGAACGGCGCCGGCAAAAGCTCGCTGCTTGACGTGCTGGCGGGCATCCGGCGTCCCACCGGCGGCGAGGTGATCTGTCCGGCGCGTGCCCGCCGAAGACTGGCATTCCTGCCCCAGCAGGCCGCGATCGACTGTGACTACCCGGTGACGGTTTTCGAGTTCGTCGCCCTCGGCCTGTGGCGCGCGGTCGGCGCCATGCGCCGCCCGACCCCGGAAGACATGCAGGCTGTCGATGAAGCGGTTGCCGCGGTCGGCCTGCGGAGTCAGGCATCCAGACGCATCGAAGGACTATCGGTCGGCCAGATGCAGCGCGTGCTGTTCGCGCGGCTGATCGTGCAGGACGCCGAGGTGATCCTGCTCGACGAGCCGTTCGCGGCGGTCGACGAGCGCACCACCGCCGAGCTTCTGGCGCTGGTCGCCGCCTGGCACCGAACGGGCCGGACCGTGGTCGCGGTGATGCACGACTTGGCACAGGTCCGTGCCCATTTTCCGGACACGCTGGTGCTGGCGCGGGCGCCGATCGCCTGGGGCGATACGGCGTCGGTTCTGACCGAGGCCAACCTGGCCCGGGCGCGCGAGGCCGGCCAGGCTTGATCCCGCATCTCCATGCCTGGCTGATCGCGCCGTTCGAGGCCTTCGGCTTCATGCGTATGGCATTGGTCGCCTGCCTCGCGCTGTCGCTCGCCAACGGGCCGCTCGGCACCCTGCTGACTCTCCGCCGCATGAGCCTTGATGGCGACGTCCTCTCCCACGCGGTTATGCCGGGGGCGGCGCTGGGCTTCCTGTATGCCGGCCACTCGCTGGCGGCCCATTCGGTTGCGACCTATTCGGTTGCGGCGATGAGCGCCGGCGGGCTGGCCAGCGGCATCGCAGTCGCCTGCCTGGCCGGACTGCTGGCCCGCGGAAGAACACGGCGCGGCGACCAGGGGCTGGTCGCGTTCTACCTCGTGGCGCTGTCGGCCGGCGTGCTGCTGGTGTCGCTGGCTGGCAGCAACGTCGATGTCATGCGGGTGCTGTTCGGCACTGTGCTGGCGATCGACGTTCCTTCCCTGCTGCAGATCGCCGCCGTCGCCAGCCTGGCGCTTTTGTTACTCGCCGCGTTCTACCGGACCCTGGCAGTGGACAGCTTCGATCCGGTTTTTCTGGAGGTCGCACGCGGTCGCAGCTTTGTTCGCGGAATGTTCGTGATACTGGTGCTGCTCGATCTCGTGGTCAGCTTCCAGGCCTTCGGTACCCTGCTGGCGGTCGGACCGATGCTGCTGCCGGCTGCGGCGGCACGATGCTGGACACGTACGGCCGGCGGCATGATGGTGCTTGCGACCGCGTTCGGCATGGCCGCCTGCTATGCCGGGCTGCTGGTCTCGTATCATGCCAACCTGCCGTCCGGCCCGGCGATTGTGCTGTCGGCGGGCTTGCTCTACGGGTTTTCGCTGCTGGCGGCAGCGCTGAAAGACCGCCTCGATGGCCTTGTCGGAGGAAACGCCGCATGAACCGCCTGGCCGGACTCATCATCTTGATATCCGGACTGTTTGCCTTGTCCGCACCGCCCGGCCGGGCTGCGGAGAAACTCCGCGTGGTCGCGACCTTCAGCGTCATCGGCGACATCGCGGCCAATGTCGGCGGCGAGCACATCGATCTCGTGGTTCTGGTCGGCCCGGACGGCGACAGCGAGTTGCACCAGCCGACCGCCGCCGACGCCGCCACCTTGGCACGCGGAAATGTGCTGCTGATGAACGGCATCAACGACGCGTTCGAGCCCTGGCTTGACAAGCTGCTGCGCCAGGCGAAGTTCGCCGGCACCCGCGTCATCGTCAGCCGCGGCGTTCGCGCACTCAGTGTCGAGGACGAGCATCCGGCGGCGCGCAACAGGCAGGTCGCGGCGATCCTCGACCAGCACGCCTGGCTCGATCCACGCAACGCCATCCTCTACACGCGCAACATCGCTGAGGCCCTGGCGCGCGCCGATCCCGCCGATGCCGACGATTTTCGCGCCCGCGCGGTCGCCTACACGCGCGAGCTCCAGGCGCTGGATGTCTGGGCGCGCCGTGAAATGGCCACGATTCCGCCGGCCAAGCGGCGCGCGCTGTCGTCGCATGATTCGATGCAGTATTTTGCCGCGGCGTTCGGCATCACGCTGATCTCGGTCAATGGCTGGACCAACATGAACGAGCCCTCCGCCGGCGAGCTGGCCCGGCTGACTGCGCAGATCAGGCAGGAGCACGTCCGCGCGCTGTTCCTCGACAGCATCACCGACCCGCGCGCCATGCAGCGCATCGGCCAGGAGACCGGCGCCGTCATCGGCGGCACCCTGTACGGCGACGCGCTGTCCAGGCCGGATGGCGAGGCCGGCACCTATGTCAAGATGATCCGCCACGACGTCGACGTGATGAAGGCCGGGATGGTGCTCAACTGATTGCTTTCCGATGATGCCGGCCCGGTCTCGCGGCCTGCTGCTGATGGGAGCCGGCACGCGGCTGCGCATCGCCGCCGTCCTGGTGGCCGGGCTGTGGGCGGCCGTGCTGTGGGCGGTGCTGTCCCAGCCGGCCGCGCCGGGCGCCGACCAGCCGGTTCGGTCGGCGACTTCCCACCCGGTGCCGGCGCCGGCTGCGCGAGGCTTCAGGACCGCCTCAGGCTTCGGGCTGGTCGCGGCCTCGGGCCAGCTGGCGCCGACCGGCGGCACCTTCGACCGGTTCGACGTCGCCGCCCAGCCGATCGTCGCACCGGTCAATGCCGGCGGCCAGGTCGCGTTCTACGCCACGGTGCTGCACGCCCGCGCCACCGAGGGTATCTTCCTGGCATCCGGCATGGGGATTCAGAAGATCGCGGCGGTCGGCGACCCGGCACCCGGCGGCGGCATCCTGTCGCAATTCTCCCGCCATCCCATGCCGGCGCTGAACGATGCCGGCCACGTCGCGTTTGGCGCCACAATGACCGCGTCGCGCGCCGCCGAGGGCGTGTTCCTGGCAAACCCGGATGGGCTGAGCGTGGTGGCGCTGACCGGCGGCGACGCCCCTGGCGTCGTCGGCGGCACGTTTTCCGAGTTCGACGCGCCGGCCCTCAACAACCTCGACGAGATCGTGTTCGTGGCAACGGTGCGCCGCAACCGCGACCTGTTGCAGGTGCTCTACCGATGGAGCCGGGGACGCCTGCAGAAGCTGGTGGCCGAGGGCGACCCGCTGCCCCGCGCGGGCAGCCCGCCGCCCTGCTGCGGCGTGTTTTCGAAGTTCGGACTGCCGGCGATCAACAGCCGCGGCGTGGTCGTGTTTCCGGCAACCATCGATCACGGCCCGGTGCTGGGCGGCATCTTCGTCTCCGGCGCACGCGACCTCAGGATGCTCGCAGCGGCGGGGGCGCCGGCGCCGGACGGCGAGATGACAATCCGGTTTTCCGAGCGCGTGGCGATCGACGACGACGACAACCTGGCGTTCGGCGCGCAGCTCGGCACCGGGCGCACCGGGCACGAGGCCGTGCTGCGCGTCAATACCACCGACTCCACGCAGATCGCGCTGGCCGGTGATCCGGCACCCGGCGGCGGCAGGTTTACCGGCTTCGGTCCGTGGCCGGACGCCGGCCCCGCGGGAATGATCGCCTTCGTCGCCTCGGTCGAGGACGGTCCCGGCCCAGTCGGCGTCTATGGTTGGCAGGCCGGCGCGCTGCGGCGCATTGCCACGGTCGGCGAAAGACTGGCGGACGGCACCAGCCTCGCGCCGCTGGCCATCAACTCCGTGACCTCGGCGGGTTTGAACGGCGTCACCTTCGCGACGATGGGCGACGGCGGCGAGCAGCGGATCTATTATCGTGCGCCGTAGGCATGGCCTTAGTTCATGTCGTACGGCGGATACTCCATGAACACGTTCCGCGCCGACACCAGAATATGCGAGGTGACGGTTCGCGCAGGCACGGTCAGCCCCTGCAGCATCCGCAATGCGATCGGCAGCACGTCGTAGCCGTATCGGTCCATGAAGTAGGCGACAGAGCCCAGCAGCAGGCTGCCGCGGTTGGTTGGATCGATTTCCTTCCTCTCGCTGGCGCCGCCATGCACGCTGCGATCGAGCCCCTGGCTGACGATGGCGGCGTCGTTGAGCCGGCGGGTCAGCTCCACGCCGATCTTGGCGGCCAGCGCGGTCGGATCTTCTAGGGCGGCGATCAGCAATTTCCGGCCCGGCTGGGCGGTCAGCAGCCGCGAGACCAGGGCCTCGGCGCGCGATGGCTGGCCGCCGGTGTCGAGCATCGCCGGGATCAGATCGGGATGCGACCGATGCAGGCCCTGGACGATGCCCTGCAGCCGTGCGGCCACGGCATCGCCAGGGTCACCGGTATCGCCGACGATCGCGGCGATGACGGCTTGGTCGGGCCATGCCTGCCTTGCAAAATCACCGAGCGCCTCTCCGGCTATGGCGCCCGCTTCCTGGTTGTCGGCGGCGTAGACCGGAGCGTCGCCGACCTTGTAGCCGATCGCGATCACCGGGATGCCGGCACCCTTCAGCGTCCGGGCGATTTCGGGATTGACCCGGGTTTCGGGATTGAACTCGATCAGCAGATCGGTTTTCTGGCGCACGGCCTCCTCGGCGTTGGCCATGGCACGGTCGGCATCGCCGCCGTTGTCGAGATAGATCATCTCGACCGGCAGAGTACGCGCGGCGAGTTCGAAGCCGCGGCGCACATCGTAGCCGGTGAAGCCAAGGCCCTCGAGATGCACGCCCGGTGTTTCGTCGGCATTAGCGAAGGCGATCCGGAACGGCCGCGACGAAGCCGCACGGGACCGCGGGATCGCCAGGGTCGCCATCGTCGCGCCAAGCAACATCCGGCGCCCAATGCGCGCCGGGCCGGATCGGCACAAGTCGACGATCAGCGAATGGCCTCGAGATTGACGAAGGTGCCGGTCAGGCCGACCGCCTTCGGCACGGTCATCGACAGGAAGAAGGTGGCGCGCTTGCTGCTTGCCGCCTCGGCGGCGATCAGGTCGGTGCGGGCGTTCTCGATGATGTGGATGCCGTTGTTGGGCAGCAGGATGACGTGCACCGGAAAGGCCTCGTCCTTGTCCTCGGACGGGATGACCTCGACGGCGAAGTTGTCGACGGCGACAAGAACCACCTTCTGAGCTGCCAGCCAGGCTCCCGCCGACTTGCTGAGGCCGGGTTCCGAGCCGTTGTAAACCGCATTTTGAGCCGGGAACTGCCTGAACAGGTCGCCCCAGCCGGTGTGGATGAACACCGCGTCGCCCTCGCGCAGCGTCACGTTGTACATCTTCAGGCCGGCCTGAAGGTCGTCCTCGGTGATGACGGTGCCGCCGTCGATGCAGTCGCCCTTGCAGGCCGCATTTTTCTTGAGCTTGCCGGCATCCTTGAACACCTGCACCGCGTCGATGATCACGCCGCGGGTGGCGAAGGATTTCATGTTCTCGATGCCGAGCTTCTTGAGGTAGTTCTGGGTGACGTATTTACCCATCGGCGTCTGGTTGTAGTAGCAGTCCTTGATGCCGATATGGCCCATCCCGTCAATATGGGTGCCGACATGGGATTGGCTGAGATAGGTGTCTTCCATGTAGGTCAGCTTGTTCTTGCCGTATTCGGCGCCGGGCACCAGGCTGGCGGTGGTCAGCATCGTCTTGGTAAACCGGGTTCCGAACAGCGGCACGCCGTCGACCAGGTTGTAGGCGAGCGGAATGCTAACCCCGGTCTGGATTTCCGCCGCCGCGGCCTTGGTGACGGCGGGGGTGATGCGGTTGGTGGCGCCGACCTCGTCGTCCGGCCCGAACGGCGACGCCTGGACAAGCGTTTTGCAATCGCTTTGCGCCCATGCCGTGCCGGAGATCAGGAACGCTGACAGCGCGAATGCGACAGCGACATGACGGAGCTTCATGAGCTTCCTCCTAATGGCTAATTCTTAGTGTTTGCCTGGTCAGAGTTTACCACTCAAAAATCTGCAACGCCAGCCACGTTCACGTGCTGCGTGCGGCTTCACACGAGCACGTGAACAAGGTCGGAAACCCGACGCGGAGTTTAGCGGTCATCGGTGGTGCCGCGGCCGGGATTGTTGGCACTGCCAGGGGCGGGCTGATTGGCGTTCTGCTGCGCCGCCCTGGCCTTCTTGCCGGCCTCATGATGGCCGACGGCGCAACCGGCCGCGGCGCCGAGCACGCCGTGTCCGGCGACATGCCCGGCCACACCGCCGACCGCGGCACCCTTCAGGCAGCCGGCGGCGAATGCCGTTGGCATGCCGTAGCTCGTGACCGATGCCAGGCCAGCAAGGATGACCATCGATTTGGTGAATTTGCCGCTCATCGCGAGAACCTTTCCGTTGTTACCTTGGCAGCAACATCCGGGCGTTGGTGACGTTCCATGGCAATCCTCAGTAGCCATGGCAATCCTTAGTAGATCGTCTCACGCAGGCGCGCCGGGTAGTCGCGATCGTAGCCCGCGCCGTCGAAATCCTGCCGCAGCGCCTGCATCATGGTGCCGGAGCTCGGCAGGTCGGTTTCGGCCAGATGCAGGGCGGGATCCCACAGCCGGGAGCGCACCAGCGCCTTCGGGCACTGCGTATAGACGCTTTCGACGGTGACGGTGACGACGCTGCGCGGCACCTTGCCCTCCATCGCGAACGAGGCGCACAGCCCCGGGTCGGCGCTGATCGTGGCGCGGCCATTGATGCGCAGGGTGCGTCCGACGCCGGGTATCAGGAACAGCAGCGAGATCCGGGAATCGCGCACCAGGTTGCGCAGCGTGTCGATGCGGTTGTTGCCGCGCCGGTCCGGCAGCTGCACGGTCCGGTGATCGACGACGCGCACGAAGCCCGCGGGATCGCCCCTCGGCGTGCAATCCAG
>JANXRT010000336.1 GCA_025356735.1 Acetobacteraceae bacterium
ACCGACCCGAGCACCGATCCGCATGATCTGCAACGCTTCCTCGCCGCCCAGGCGCCGGTAATTGATCGGGTCCGCGCGGAGTTACGCACCGGGCGGAAGGCCAGCCACTGGATGGGGGTACGCCATAGAACGGGCAGGATAGCACGGTTCGTGGCACGAACCGGGAACGTTGGCCGGCTCAGACGCCGGTAGCTCGGTTCCGTTTCACAATCTCAGCAACTGTGTTCTTGCTCAGGCCGACCTCGCGCCCGATCAGGCGGTAGCTGCGGCCTTGACCGATGAGCGCCAGCACCTTGGGCGCCAGCCGGTCCGATTTCGGCCGCTGCCCGGGTTGGCGGCCCAGCCGCTTGCCGTGGGCCTTGGCCGCGGCGATGCCCGAGCGGATGCGCTCCTGGATCAGCTCGCGCTCGAACTCGGCGATGCCGGCCAGCACGGTGGCGATCATCCGTCCGTGCGATGTGGACAGGTCGAAGGCCATGCCGTTCAGCGCGATCACCGACACGCGCCGTGCCTCCAGGTCCTTCAGCGTCGCCAGCAGGTCGGTGGTGCTGCGTCCCCATCGCGACAGCTCGGTCACCAGCACCGCGTCGATGTGGCGCGCCTGCGCGAGCGCCAGCACCTTGCCACGCTCGGCCCGGTCCAGCTTCACGCCGGACCCCGTCTCCTTGAACGTGCCGACCACCTCGTAGCCGGACCGCTCGGCGAAGGCGGCGAGGTCGCGCTCCTGGCGCGCGCAGGACTGATCGGCGGTCGAAACCCGGCAGTAGAGGGCAACGCGCTGTCCCAATTGAACTCACCCGGCTGGAGGACCCGCAAGCCCTTGTTCCGGCTGGGGTGCGAACTGTAGCAGGCAGACTACACCTCAATTGGGACACCCACCATGCCAAGACGCCGCGCGCTCACCGAAGCGCAGCTCGAGATCCTGCTTGCCCTGCCGGCAGGCGAGGCAGACCTGATCCGCCACTGGACCCTGGACGCGGCGGACCTGGCCGTCATCGAGCGCCGCCGCGGCGGGCACAACCAACTCGGCTATGCTCTGCAGCTCTGCACGTTCCGCCATCCCGGCCGGCTGCTCCGGCCAGGCGAGGCCATTCCGGAGCCGGGCCTTCGCTTCGTCGCCGACCAGCTGCGCACCGGCGCCGACGCGCTTGCCGCCTATGCGGCCCGCTCCCAGACCCGGCGCGAACAGCTCGACGGGCTGCGCGAGGGGTTCGGCTTCCGGATGTTCGCCCCCGGGCACGGCCGCGACATGCTGGCCTGGCTGCTTCCCGTGGCCTTGGCCACCACCAACCCCATGACGGTTGCCGCGGCGCTGATGGACGAGTTGCGCCGGCGCCGGATCGTCGCTCCCGGCCCAAGCGTGATCGAACGGCTGGTCGCCGCGGCCCTGGTCGTGGCGGAGCGCTACGTCGCGGAACAACTCACCCGCGGCCTATCGTCCCGCCAGGCCGACGCACTCGATACCCTGCTCGCACCCAAGGCGGGCACGTCACTCAGCATGTTGGCCTGGGCACGGCAGCCACCTGGCGCTCCCGGCCACAAAGCCCTCCGGCGCGTGGTCGAGCAGTTGGCCTGCCTGCGCGCCGTCGGCGTCGATCCGGTCTGCGCCGAGGGCGTGCATCCGGAGCGGCTGCGCAAGCTGGCGCGCGAGGGTGGCCGTTTCACCGCGCAGCACCTGCGCGCGCTCACCCTGCCTCGCCGCCGGGCCACGCTGGCGGCAACCGTGCTGGATACCATGACCCGGCTGACCGACGACGGCGTTGGCCTGTTCGACCGGGCCGTCGGCCGCATGTTCCGCCGCGCCGAAGCCCGCGAGGAGAACGCCGTCCTGCGCGACGCCCGCGCGGTCAACGACAAGGTGCGCCTGCTGGCCAGGCTCGGCGCCGCGCTGATTGCGGCCAAGCGGGACGATGCCGACCTAGATGGTGCCGTGGCATCGTCCGTCGGATGGGACAGGCTGGCGGCGAGCGTCGCTGACGCCGAACGTCTGGCCCGGCCGGACAAGGTGGACCTGCCGGCCTTGGCCATGCGCGCCTGGCCGGTGCTGCATCGGCTCGGCCCCCTGTTCCTGGATGCCTTCCAGCTCCGCGCCGTGCCCGCCGCGGCGGCGACGTTGCGAGCCGTCGAGCTGCTGCAGGAGGCGTATGCCAGCGGCGGACGGAGATGGCCGAAGAGCCTGCCAACCAGTTTTCTTCGTCCCGCCTGGCGCGATGCAGTGCGCGACAGCGGCACGGAGCACCGCCGCACCTGGGAGGCTGCCACCCTGCTTGCGTTGCGCGACCGGCTGCGTGCCGGCGACGTCTGGGTCGAAGGCAGCCGGCAATGGCGCGCGATCGAGGACCAGCTCATCCCGCCGGCGCTGTTCGCCGTCATGCGCGCGGCCGGACCCTTGCCGGTCGCCGTGCCGGCGAGCGCGGAAGAATACCTGGCTGAACGCCGCGACCGGTTGGACCGGCGCATGGGCGAGGTCAACGCCAAGGCCGCGGCCGATGCGCTGGAAGACGTCAGGATCATAGACGGCCAGCTGAAGATCACGCCGCTCAAGGCGATCACCCCGCAAGAAGCGGAAGAGGCCGCCGAGCGCCTCTATGCCATGGTGCCCAACGCCCGCATCACCGGCGTGCTGGCTGACGTGCACCGCTGGACCGGGTTCGCCGACGCGTTCACCCACCTGCACGCAGGAATACCAGCCGACGACCCGCGCGTCGTGCTTACCGCGGTGCTGGCCGACGCCACCAACATGGGCCTGACCCGCATGGCGGACGCCTGCTCGGTCGCCAGCTACCGCAAGCTGGCCTGGACCGCCGGATGGCACCTGCGCGAGGACACCTACCGTCAAGCCTTGGCCATCCTGGTCAATGCCCAGCAGCGCCACCCGCTCGCCGCCCTGTTCGGAGCCGCCGACATATCCAGCTCCGACGGCCAGGCTTTCCTGACCGCGGGACGCGGCGAGGCGCTCGGCGCCCACAACGCCCGTCACGGCAACCAGCCCTCGGCCTTGTTCTACACCCACGTCTCGGCCCGCCATGCGCCGTTCCACACGAAATCCATCCCGCCGTCGGGCGAGGCCGCTTACGTCATCGACGGCCTGCTCTACCACGAGGCGGATCTCGCCACCGCCGTGCATCACACCGATGGCGGCGGGGTGAGCGACCACGTCTTTGCCTTGGCGCATCTGTTGGGCTTCCGCTTCGCGCCCCGCATTCCCAACCTGGCCGACCGCAAGCTGTATGCCTTTGGCCCGGCCTCGACGTGGCCGGCGTTGGCGCCGTTCATCGGCGGCCAGCCGGACGACAAGATCATCGCGGCGCAATGGGATGACGTGCTGCGGCTGGCGGCCTCGGTGCGCACCGGCGCGGTCAGCGCCTCCTTGATGCTCAAGCGCCTGGGCGCCTATCCGCGCCAGAACGGGCTAGCGCTGGCGCTGCGCGAGATCGGGCGCATCGAACGGACGCTGTTCGCCCTGGACTGGCTGGAACAGCCGCAACTGCGCCGGCAGGCCACGGCGGAGCTGAACAAGGGCGAGAGCCGCAACGCCCTCGCCCGCGCCGTGTGCTTCCATCGTCTCGGCCGGCTGCACGACCGCACCGCCCAGGCCCAGCAACACCGGGCCAGCGGCCTCGCCCTCGTCACGGCCGCCATCGCGCTGTGGAACACCGTCTATCTCGGCCGCGCGCTGGAGGCCGCGCGCCGCCGCGGCAGCATCATCCCCGATGCGCTGCTGGCTCATCTCGCCCCGATCGGCTGGCAGCATCTCAACCTTACCGGCGATTACCTCTGGGGCGCCGACGCCGGCCTTGGCCTGGATGGCTTCAGGCCGTTGCGCGGCACCACCGTCGACACGCTGGAGGCCGCCTGACCACGTTCACGGTTCGTGCCACGAACCGTGCTATCCTGCCCGTTCTATGGCGTACCCCCGGCCTGGGGTGACGACGGAGACCGAAGTTGCCCGCATCGAGCGCGATGAGCAGGCCGGCTTGGCCGAGCTTGGGCTTCGCCTCGGCGAGGCGAAGCAACTCACGGCAGCACTGCAGGCTCAGATCGTGCCTGCCCAGGTGGCCGCGGTGGGTGAGCGCCGCCGCTTGTGCGTCGCGTGTGGGCGCATGCTGGCCAGCAAGGGTCACTATGGGGCGAGGTTTCGTTCCTTGTTCGGCGACGTGCCGGTGCGCATCCGCCGACTCCGCGCCTGCCCTTGTCAGGGCCCGGGTGAAGCAAAGAGTTTCGCCGCGCTGGACCTGGGCAAGGATGCGGTCGCGCCAGAGCTCGCGTATGTCACAGCCCGGTATGCGGCGTTGGTCCCCTTCGGCAAGGTCGCGGCTTTCCTGGCTGAGTTGCTGCCGATGAGTGGGGCGCAGAACGCGGGCACGGTCCGGAACAGGACGCTGCGCGTCGGCA
>JANXRT010000354.1 GCA_025356735.1 Acetobacteraceae bacterium
GATGTCGGGCCTGATGGCGGTGCTGTTCCTGGGCGGCTGGCAGGCCCCGTGGCCGACCCACTACCTCGATGGCCTGTGGGGCACGTCCTGGTCCTGGCTGGCCAGCCTGCACGGCCTGGCCATGCTGGTGATCAAGACCGCCTTTGTGCTGTTCATGAACGCCATGGTCCGGGCCGTCGTGCCGCGCTACCGCTACGACCAGCTGATGCGCCTGGGTTGGAAGGTGTTCCTGCCGACCTCGCTCGTGGCCGTGGCCATCGTCGCCGGCTGGCGGGTGTACGCATGAAGGTGGCCCTCGCCATGATCGCGATGCTCGGCCTCGGCGCCTGCGCCTCGGACTCGGGCCCCGACGGTGGGGTCGCGAGCTACGACGCATTGAAGTCCGCGCACGACAAGTGCGCGACCCAGGGCGGCAAGCTGGTCCTCAAGGACCAGGGCAACGCCCGTGATATTAGCGCCTACGCCTGTAGGAGGACCTGAGATGTTTTCCCGTATCGGACAGGCGATCAGGGGTGCTGCGCTGATGGACTTCGCCGGCGCGCTCGGCCTTGGCCTGAAGTACATGGTCCGCCCCAAGGCGACCGTCATCTATCCCAACGAGCGCAACCCGCAGAGCCCGCGCTTCCGCGGCGAGCATGCGCTGCGCCGCTATCCCAACGGCGAGGAACGCTGCATCGCCTGCAAACTCTGCGAGGCCATCTGCCCGGCCCAGGCGATTACCATCGAGGCCGAGCCGCGCGAGGACGGATCGCGGCGGACAACCCGCTATGACATCGACATGGTCAAATGCATCTACTGCGGCCTCTGCCAGGAGGCCTGCCCGGTGGACGCGATTGTCGAAGGCCCGAACATCGAGTTCGCCGTCGAGACCCGTGAGGAGCTCTACTACGACAAGGCTCGGCTGCTGGACAACGGAGACCGCTGGGAGCGGGAAATCGCGAAGAATCTGGAACTGGATGCGCCCTATCGCTAAGACCCGCGCGGGGCTTGCGATGCGCGATTCCAGGACTTTTGAGGGGAGCTAGAACCGTCCGATGGCCCTGCAGGCGATCGCATTCTACCTGATGGCGGCGGTGACGCTGGGCTCGGGCCTGGCCGTCGTCTCGGCCCGCAATCCCGTGCACTCGGTGTTGTTCCTGATCGCCGCCTTCTTCTCCGCCGCCGGTCTGTTCGTGCTGCTGGGCGCGGAGTTTTTGGCGATGCTGCTGGTGGTGGTCTACGTCGGCGCCGTCGCGGTGCTGTTCCTGTTCGTCGTGATGATGCTGGACGTGGATTTCGCCGAGTTGCGCGGCGGCTTCCAGCGCTACCTGCCGGTCGGGCTGACGGTCGGCGCGCTGCTGCTGATCGAGCTGCTGCTGGTGCTGGGCGGCTGGAAGCTGGCGCCCGAGGCCGCGGTGCTCAAGCTGTCGAGCACGCCCGGCAACGTCAGCAACACCGCGGCGATCGGCCGGCTGCTCTACACCGACTACATCTTCCTGTTCCAGGCCGCGGGGCTGATACTGCTGGTGGCGATGATCGGCGCGATCGTGCTGACCCTGCGCGACCGCAAGACCTCGCGCCACCAGGTCATCCGCGTCCAGAACGAGCGCGCGGTCGCTGACACGCTCCTGATGGTCGATGCCGGCCTCGGCGCCGGGATCAAGACGCTGGGCATCTATCGGCCGTTGGTCGAGACCCCGCCCCAAGGCCGCGATCCGGTGGCGGCCACCGAGCTCGGCGAAAGGCGCAGTTGATGGAAGTCGGCATCACCCACTACCTCGTGGTCAGCGCCATCCTGCTGGTTTTGGGGGTGTTCGGCATCTTCCTCAACCGCAAGAACGTCATCGTCATCCTGATGTCGATCGAGCTGATCCTGCTCGCGGTCAACCTTAACTTCGTCGCCTTCTCGGCTGCGCTGAACGATCTGGCTGGCCAGATCATGGCGATGTTTGTGCTGACGGTGGCGGCGGCGGAGGCGGCCATTGGCCTGGCCATCGTTGTGGTCTATTTTCGCAACCGCGGCTCGATCCAGGTCGAGGACGTGACCTTGATGAAGGGCTGACATGATCTACGCCGTCGCTATCCTCGCACCGCTCGCCGGTGCGCTGGTTTCCGGCCTGTCCGGCCGTGTCATCGGCGACCGCGCGGCGCAGGCGGTTTCCATCTTCGTCATGGTGCTGGCCGCGGTTTGCGGCTCGATTGCCTTCTTCAGCCTGGCCAACTCGGACATGGAGCCGGCCTTCGTCTCGCTCGGAAGCTGGGTCGATGTCGGAACCTTCCACGCCGACTGGGACCTGCGCTACGATACGTTGTCGGCCGCAATGGTGGCGATGGTTACCTTCGTCTCGACGCTGATCCACATCTACAGTGTCGGCTACATGGGCCACGACAAATACCCGAAATACCGCTTCTTCGCCTACCTCAACTTGTTTACTTTTGCCATGCTGATGCTGGTGACCGCGGACAACCTTTTGCAGTTGTTTTTCGGTTGGGAAGGCGTCGGCCTCGCGAGTTACCTTCTCATCGGCTACTGGTACGATAGGCCGGCAGCCTGTGCCGCGGCGATCAAGGCGTTCCTGGTCAACCGCATAGCCGACGTGTTCTTCGCCGTCGGCATCGCGCTGACCTTCGTGAAGTTTGGCACCATCGAGTTCAACTCGATTTTTGCCGCCGTGCCGCAGCATGTCGCGGACACATACGCGATCTTCGGCGGCAGCTACCCGGCGCTCGAGGTCATCGCCTTCCTGCTGTTCATCGGCGCCATGGGCAAGTCGGCGCAGATCGGCCTGCACGTCTGGCTGCCGGACGCGATGGAGGGCCCGACCCCGGTTTCCGCCCTGATCCACGCCGCGACCATGGTGACCGCCGGCGTGTTCCTGATGGCGCGGATGTCGCCGGTGATGGAGTTCGCGCCAACCGCCCTGGCCTTCGTCACCTTCATCGGCGCCACCACGGCGTTGTTTGCGGCGACGGTCGGCTGCGTGCAGAACGACATCAAGCGGGTGATCGCCTACTCGACCTGCTCCCAGCTCGGCTACATGTTCGCCGCCGCCGGCGTCGGCGCCTACCAGGTGTCGATGTACCACCTCATCACCCACGCCTTCTTCAAGGCGCTGCTGTTCCTCGGCGCCGGCTCCGTCATCCACGCGATGTCGGACGAGCAGGACATGCGCCGCATGGGCGGCCTCGCCAAGTATGCGCCATGGACCTGCGCGCTGATGTGGATCGGCAACCTGGCCCTCGCCGGTATCCCGCCGCTGGCTGGCTCGTGGTCCAAGGACGCCATCATCTCCGCGACCTATGCTGCGGGATCGGGGGTCGGCACCTATGCCTTCTTCTGCACCGTGGCAGCGGCGTTCCTCACCGCTTTCTACTCCTGGCGCCTGCTGTTCATGACCTTCCACGGCCGCTCCAACGCCGACCCGCACGCGCTGGAGCATGCCCATGAAAGCCCGTTCGTCATGGTCGGTCCGCTGCTGGTGCTGGCGGTCGGCGCGATTTTCGCTGGGTGGCTGCTGAACAACTGGTTCATTGGCGAGGGCTCGGCCGAGTTCTGGCGCGGCTCAATCTACAACCTGCCGGGCAAGGACATCCTGGCGCGCCTCGAACAGGTGCCGACACTGGTCGAATACCTGCCCCTAGGGATGGCGATCGCCGGTATCGCGCTGGCGTATTTGTTCTACATCGCCAATCCGCGCCTGCCGGTCCGGCTCGCTGACAGCTACGCCGGCATCTACCGGTTCCTGCTCAACAAGTGGTATTTCGACGAGCTCTACAACGCGATCCTCGTGCGCCCCGCCATGCGGCTGGCGGCCTTCCTGTGGCACACCGGCGACGCGCGGCTGATCGACGGCATGCCGAACGGCCTGGCCGCGTTGGCCGCCGGCTCGTCGCGCGAGACGGTAAAGCTGCAGACCGGCTCGATCGCCGTCTATGCCTTCACGATGCTGATCGGCGTGGTTGCGCTGGTCAGCGTTTTCCTCGTCTTCCGGTGACCCGATGACCGAGCTTGGCTTTCCTTTACTATCCTTGGTCACCTTTCTGCCGCTGGTAGGCTGCGTCATCCTGATGACCATCCGCGGCGATGAAGCGACGGTCGCGACCAACGCCAAATGGGCGGCGTTGTGGACGAGCCTGATCGTCTTCGCGGTGTCTCTGGTGCTGTGGTTCAGGTTCGACCAGCGCGAGGCCGGCTTCCAGTTCGTTGAAAGCGTGTCGTGGCTGCCCGAGTACGGCATCGGCTACCGCATGGGCGTGGACGGCATCTCCGTGCTGTTCATCCTGCTCGCCACCGCACTGACGCCGATCTGCATCCTCGCCAGCTGGGACAGCATCACGACCCGCGTGCGCGAGTTCATGCTGTCGTTCCTGATCCTCGAGACGATGATGGTCGGCATGTTCTCGGCGCTCGACTTCGTCGTGTTCTACATGTTCTTCGAGGGCGTGCTGATCCCGATGTTCCTGATCATCGGCGTCTGGGGCCACGTCCGCCGCGTTTACGCCGCCATTAAATTCTTCCTCTACACGCTGACCGGCTCGGTGCTGATGCTGCTGGCCCTGCTGGCGATGCGCTCCTACGCCGGCACCACCGACATCCCGACCCTGATGAAGACCAGCTTCCCGGTCGCCATGCAGACCTGGCTGTTCTTCGCCTTCTTCGCCTCGTTCGCGGTCAAGGTGCCGATGTGGCCGGTGCACACCTGGCTGCCCGACGCCCATGTCGAGGCGCCGACCGCCGGCTCCGTCATCCTGGCCGGCGTGCTGCTGAAGATGGGCGCTTACGGCTTCCTCCGCTTCTCGGTGCCGATGCTGCCCGAGGCGTCGGCCCATTTCGCGCCGTTCATCTACTCGCTGTCGGTCATCGCGATCATCTACACCTCGCTGGTGGCGTTGGCGCAGGACAACATGAAGAAGCTGATCGCTTATTCGTCGGTCGCGCACATGGGCATGGTGACGATCGGCATCTTCTCGTTCAACATCCAGGGCATCCAGGGCGCGCTGTTCCAGATGCTGTCGCACGGCATCGTCGCCGGCGCCTTATTTCTCTGTGTCGGCGTGGTCTACGACCGCATGCACACCTTGGAGATCAACCGCTACGGTGGCCTCGCCAACCGCATGCCGGGCTACGCGCTGGTGTTCATGCTGTTCACCATGGCGAGCGTCGGCCTGCCCGGCACCTCCGGCTTCGTCGGCGAGTTCCTGGTCATCACCGGCGCCGTCCAGGTCAACTTCTGGCTGGCCCTGCTCGCCGCCACGACGATGGTCCTGGGCGCCGCCTACATGCTCTATCTCTACCGAAGGATAATCTTCGGCTCGCTGACCCGGGCTGACCTGCGCGCCATCCTCGACCTGTCGCCGCGTGAATACGCCGTGTTCATGCCGCTGATCGTTCTCACGTTGTGGATGGGCATCTACCCCTCCGCCTTCACCCATTTCTTCGATGCCAGCGTCGAGGCGATGGTCAGCCACCACGCCGCGGCCATGGCGCACCAGGTCCAGCTTGCCGGAGTGCCCGCCCGATGAACTGGACCACGGCGATCCCGGAGATTTTTCTTTCCGTTGCCGGCCTTGCCATTCTCGTATTCGGCGTGCTGCGCGGCCGCTACTCCGGTCCCGGGAACGCCTTGGTCTGCTCGATGTTGGTGCTGGCTTCGTTCGCCGTCGCCGCGATCCTGATCATCGGCGGCAACCACGGCATCGGCTACAACGGCCAGTTCACCACCGACGCGTTCAGCTCCTACGCCAAGCTGCTGATCCTGGCCGGTGCCGCCTTGGGCCTCGTATTGTCGCTCGACTACAACCGGCTCGAAGGTCTGGCGCGGTTCGAATTCCCCGTGCTGGTGCTGCTTTCCACCGTCGGCATGATGGTGATGGTGTCGGCCTCGTCGATGATGACCTTGTATCTGGGCCTGGAGTTGCAATCGCTGTCGCTGTATGTGCTGGCGGCCTTCGCGCGCGACACGCTGCGATCCTCGGAAGCCGGCCTCAAGTTCTTCGTCCTCGGCGCCCTGGCGTCCGGGCTGCTGCTCTACGGCATTTCGTTGGTCTATGGCTTCTCCGGCACCATGGACTTCAACGTGCTGGCGCGGTCGTTTGCCGACCCGGCCGGCGTGGCGCCCGGGTTGATCGTCGGCGTGGTGTTCATCGTCGCCGGCCTTGCCTTCAAGATCTCCGCCGTGCCGTTCCACATGTGGACGCCGGACGTTTATGAGGGCGCGCCGACGCCGGTCACCGGATTTTTCAGCACGGCGCCGAAGGTCGCGGCGATCTGCCTGATTGTGCGGCTGATGGGAACGCCGTTCGGGCACCTGCTGGCATCGTGGCAGCAGCTGATCGTCCTGGTGTCGATCGCCTCGATGGTGCTCGGCTCGCTGGCGGCGATCGGCCAGACCAACATCAAGCGGCTGATGGCCTACTCCTCGATCGGCCACATGGGCTACGCGCTGATTGGCCTCGCGGTCGGCACCGCCGAGGGGGTGCGCGGCGTACTGATCTACATGGTGACATATGTCTTCATGAACGCCGGCACCTTCGCCTGCCTGATCGCCATGCGCCGCCGCGGCATCGCGCTCGACAAGATATCGGATCTGTCCGGTCTGGGCCGGACCGATCCAATGCTTGCCGGATGGATGACCGTTTTCATGTTCAGCATGGCCGGCATTCCGCCGATGTCGGGTTTTTTCGGCAAGCTGTATGTTTTCCTCGCGGCGGTGCAGGCCGGCATGTGGACCTTGGCGGTGATCGGCGTGCTGACCTCGGTGATCGGCGCCTACTACTACCTGCGTATCATCAAGGTGATGTATTTCGACGAGGGCGGCGAGGCGTTCGACCGCCGGCCCATGTCGCTGTCCGTCGTCGCTGCCGCCGCAGGTCTTTTCACGTTGTTCTTCTTCGTCTTCCCCGCCCCCTTCGTCGGCGCCGCCCAGGCCGCAGCCAGAGTGTTATTCGGATGAGTGATGCGGGTCTGGGGCCGCTCGCCCCAGCGGGGTCCGGGGCTGGTCCCGGCTTGCCATGCTTCTAGTCATAGACGCCGGCAACACGAACATAGTCTTCGCCGTCCACGACGGCGAATGGCGCGGCATCTGGCGTATCGCCACCGACGACGCCCGCACCTCCGACGAATACGCGGTCTGGATGCTGGCGTTGCTGACCCATTCCGGCTTGAAGCCAGCCCAGGTCTCGCGCGCCGTAATCGGCACCGTTGTCCCCGCCGCGCTCTACCACCTGCGCCGCCTGTGCCGGGACTGGTTCCACGTCGAGCCGCTGATCGCCAGGGCCACCCTGGACTGGGGTTTTCAGATTAAGGTCGATCAGCCCGGCGAGGTCGGCGCCGACCGGCTGCTCAACTGCATGGCGGCGCACACCAAGTTCGGCGGCCCGCTGGTGATCGTCGATTTCGGCACCGCGACGACGTTCGATGTGGTCGATGGCGACGGCGCCTATCTGGGCGGCGTGATCGCGCCGGGCATCAACCTGTCGATCGAGGCGCTGCACCGCGCCGCCGCCCGGCTGCCGCGCATCGGCATTGGCCGGCCGCAATCGGTGATCGGCCGCGCCACGGTCCCCGCGATGCAGTCGGGCATCTACTGGGGCTATATCGGCCTGGTCGAGGGTCTGGTCGCGCGCATTCAGGCCGAATATGGCGGCCCGCTCAAGGTCATCGCCACCGGCGGCCTGGCGCCTCTGTTCGCCGAGGGCACCATGGTGATCGAACGGATCGAGCCCGATCTCACCCTGGACGGCCTGCGGATGTTGGCAGATCGCAACCCCGCCCCCACATTGTCGAAAGACAGGCAACGCATTCTCGATTCCGAGCTGTAGGCTCACCCACGACTCAACCCTTCAACGACGAAAGAACCTAATGGACGCGACACCCGGAGATCTGGCCTTCCTGCCCCTGGGCGGGACGGGCGAGATCGGCATGAACTTGAACCTCTACCGCTGCGGCGGGAAGTGGCTGGCGATCGATTGCGGCATCGGCTTCGGCGGCTCAGAACTGCCCGAGGTCGATGTCATGATGGCCGACCCCGGCTACATCGCCGAGCGGCGCGACCAGCTGCTCGGCCTGGTCATCACCCACGCGCATGAGGACCACATCGGCGCGGTCGCGCATTTATGGCCGCAGCTGCGCTGCCCGGTCTATGCAACGCCGTTCGCCGCCGCCATCCTGCGGCGCAAGCTGGGCGAGGTAGGCTTGGTCAACCAGGTCAGGATCCACGTTGTTCCGCCGGGCGGCGCCATCGACCTCGCTCCATTCTCGCTTCAGTTCCTGCGCGTGGCGCACTCCATCCCCGAAGCCCAGGCGCTGGCCATCACCACGCCGCACGGCATCATCGTCCACACCGGCGACTGGAAGCTGGACGCCAACCCGCTCGTCGGCCCCCCCACCGACGAAGACGCGTTCCGCGCGCTCGGCGACAAGGGCGTGCTGGCGATGGTCTGCGACAGCACCAACGCCATGGTCGACGGCCATTCGGGTTCCGAGGACGACGTCCGCAAGACCCTCACCGAGGTTATCGGCGGCATCAAGGGCCGCGTCGCCATGACCTGCTTTGCCTCCAACGTGGCGCGGATGCAGAGCGCCGCCCAGGCGGCCGAGGCCTGCGGGCGCAGCGTCGCCCTGGTCGGGCGATCCTTGCGCAACATCGAGGCCGCGGCGAGGGAATCCGGCTATCTCCGCGGCGTGCCGGCATTCCTTGGCGAGGACGATGTCGATGACGTTCCCGACGACAACATCCTCATCCTCGTCACCGGCAGCCAGGGCGAGGAGCGCAGCGCGCTGGCCCGCATCGCCATGGACACCCACCCGCGCATAGCGCTCGGCGAGGGCGACACGGTGATCTTCTCCAGCCGCGTCATCCCGGGCAACGAGCGCGCGATCAACACGGTGCAGGACAACCTCGCCCGCCGCGGCGTCCGCCTGATTACCGACGCCGACCACCCGGTGCACGTTTCCGGCCATCCCTGCCGCGAGGAATTGCGCCGTCTGTATGAGCTGGTGCGGCCGCGCTACTCGGTGCCGGTGCACGGCGAATGGCGGCATCTGTCCGCCCACGCCGCCCTGGCTCAGGAGATGGGCGCGCACCCGATCCTGCTGGAGGACGGCGACGTGCTCAGCTTGGCCCCCGGCCGCGCCGAGGTCATCGACAGCGCCCCGGTCGGCCGGCTGGTGCTCGACGCCAACCGCCTGGTGCCGCTCAACAGCGGCGTGCTGACCGCTCGGAGAAAAATGCTGTTCAACGGCATCGTGCTCGGCAGCTTCGCGGTCGACGCCACCGGGCGCATCGTAGGCGCCGCGCGTGTCAGCGCGCCGGGCCTGTTCGAGCCGGAAGACCCCGAAACCGCCCGCATCCTGCGCGAGTTCACGTCCTCCGTCGGCGACCTGCCGGCGCCGC
>JANXRT010000196.1 GCA_025356735.1 Acetobacteraceae bacterium
CAGAAAATCCGTACCGCATCTGCCCGGCTGGCCTGCATGACACCGTCCAGCAACTCGTCGTCGAACACGCCGACGCCGCTTGCCTTGACCACGATATCGGCATCGCCGGCACGCGCGACCACGTCCCGCACGCCGGCCGGCGTCGCCGCGTAGACCATGCTACGAGCCCAGGGCGGCGGCTCCATGTCGCGATGCTGCTGGCGATCGAACGCATCCGGCTCATAGAACACAATGTCGTAGCCCCGCGACGCGAGTTGGCGGAGCATGCCGCGATAATAGGTCGCGGCACCGTTCCAGTAGGACGACAACAGGCTGGAGCCATAGAACGCGATCTTCATGCCGCGTCGCCCGCAAGCATGGTCTCGTTGCGCCCGCCGGCACCGCGGATGGTCGCCAGTATGCCGACCAGCTCGTGCACGCGATGCGCGCAGGTGTGGCGGGCGCGGATGGTCTCCAGGCCGTTGCGGACAAGTGACCGCCGCAGTTCCGCGTCGTCCGCCAACGCGCGCAGGTGGTGCACCATCTCGGCCCCGTTTCGGGCCACCAGATAATCCTGTCCGGGGCGGAACAGATGCTCGCAATCGTCCCACGGCGCGCAGACCAGCGGGATGCCGCAGGCCAGCGCCTCGAACACCCGGATGGTCGGGATGCCCGGCAGCGTCTCGGCGTAGAACCGGCGCGGGACATGCACCGTCGCCAGATGCCGGTTGAACACCTCCGGCGCCTGGGCATTCGGCAGCCAGCCGCGGTACTCCGCGCCATATCGGGCGAGCGTCCCCAGGGCGGAGGGCGGATAGCGCACGCCGTGAATGTCGAGCTTGAGGCCGGCCGTCCGAGCCGGACCCAGCAGGAAGCCCTCCAGCTCCTCGCCGCGCTCGCCGTCGCCCCAGTTGCCGATCCAAACCAGGCCGGCGCGATCGCCCTGCATCGCCGACGGCTGGAACCGCCGGGAATCCGCCGCTTCATGCCAGACCCAGACGCGCCGGCCCCAGCCCCAGCGCCGGTAAACCTCCGCCACCGTTTCACCGAAGGCGAGCACGCCGTCATAGCCATTGAGATCGAAGGCGCGGATCGCGGCGGGATCGCTGACCGCGCGATGGTGCGTATCGTGGAACAGCAGGATGAACCGGACGCCCCGCCTGCGTCGCGCGCCAAGCTCGGCGACGAGTTGAACGTCGTTCCATTCGTGCACGATCACCACATCGGCGTCGGCCAGCGCGTCCTGGTAGTCCTCGGCGTGCCGGTAGCTGCGCGAACTCAGTTCCGGATAGGCTGCCTCATAGGCCAAAACGCCAGCGGCGCCATGGTCGTGCAGCAGGTTCTTGAGGCTCCACGCATTCGCCGGCTCGAACGCCACTACCTCGTCACCGCGACGGCTGAACTCGCTCAGCACGCCGCGCAGAAAGTGGGCGTTGCCGTTATTCCAGCAGGAGGCGAGCGAGTGGGTGAAATAGACCAGCTTCATGCCGTAGCCATCATTGCAACCCGCTTCGTCTTCGCAAATCCATCCAAAAGCTCGGCATAAAGCGCTGCCGTGCCTTGAACCATGGCGCCCGCCGTGTAGCGCCTCGCACGGTCAACGGCGGCAGCGCCCCGACCCCGCCGCAACGCCGGCTGGTCGATCAGCCTTTCGATCGCCGCGGCGAACCCGGCCACATCGTCGCAGTCAACATACTCGGCGGAATCACCCCAGATCTCGCGGAACGACGCGATATCGGACAGCACAAGGGCGCAGCCTGCCTGAGCCGCCTCCAACACAGCCAAGCCGAAGGGCTCGTATCGCGCCGCAGACGCGAACACCGGAGCGGGTGCGAGATGTGCCGCCATGTCGAGACTATCAAGCTCACCGCAATGGCGCAGATGCGCCAGACGGATGCCCGCGCCGTTGGCGCCTTGCAGCGGGCCGGCGGCAAGAAACGGCGCCTTAATGACGCCGGCGACCTGATCCAGCGTCACGACATTCTTGCCGTCGTCCCAAAGCCGTCCGGCGGTGAAGGCGAAGCCTGTCGGCAACGATGGCAGAGCGCGCGCGCCACCCGTCCGGGCACGGCCGTTAGGCACGACACGGGGTGTGACGCCATAGCAAGCCACGGTTTCGGCGGCAAAGGCAGCGCTCGGCGCCACCAGCAAATCGGCCGCCGCATATCCGGCGGCAACCAGGTCGCGGCGCCAGGCGAGGTCCGCCGGCAGGTCACCACCGCGCACCGCCTGCCACCACGTCGCGACACAGGAATGGCAGGCAACCAGGCACGGCACGCCAAAACCAGGCCCTGCCGCCAACGCCGCATGGTTGAGATGCACCAAGTCAGCGTCGGTCTGGCCAATCAACGTCCGGATTTCAGCGGCGGCCAAACGCACGTCCTCCGCATCCAAAGCGGTCCAGTCAAGCGGCAATCCGGTTGCAAGCAGCCGCAACCCGTCGATGTCGTCGGTCTCGGCACACTGGGCTGCGGTGGGAACCGGCCCGAGAACGGCGAGCGTGACCTCGGCACCCTGTGCACACAGGCCGCGCACCAGATCGATGGCATATTGCCAGATCCCGCCCACCGCATCGGCGGTCATGAAGATGCGCTGCCCGGCCACGGTGCTGCCTGTCAGACCGGGCAGCATGCGGCCTCCAACTCTGCAAGCGGCACCGGACGCTCCTCCTGGATGTCGGAGAACGTCGAAAATTGCCCAAGATAATGAGCATGCGCCCGCTCCCAGGCGAAATCATCCGGCACGCCCCATAGCCGCCGGTAATCCGGCGTGCTGGGATAGGGATAAAGCGGCACCGGATCGTTTGCCCACACGCCATGACGCTGCAATTTCTCGCGAAAATTTCTCACGAGGTCCTCGGAGTCGTTCGTGGTCTGGATGAGGTTGGCCTGCACGAACGGCACTGAGCGTCGCGCGTGGATCAGCCGGTCCGAAAGATCGTCGGTCGAAGCCCGGCAGTCCTTGTCGAGCGCCGCGCGCCCCTCGGCGGTCAGGCTCTCGACCCCCGCTTCAATCGAGACGCAGCCTGCCGCCCCGAGCCGATCCAACATGTCCGGCTGCCAAAGGTCGATGCGCGTCTGAACGCCGAACAGGATTTTTCGCACGGTCAGCGCTTCCAGCAGAGGCCGCTGCGGCAGAAATATCTCGTCGATGAAATAGATGTACTCGACGCCTTGGCCGATCAGTCCGTCCACCTCCTGCAACACCAGATCAAGCTTGCGGCGCCGGTACTTGTCGCGAAAATCGATCTTGGCGCAGAACGAGCAATGGTAGGGACAGCCGCGCGACGCCTCGACCTCCGCCCCCGGCCCTGTCGCCGGAGCATCGAACCTGTGGTGGTGGTGCGTGTGGCGGCCAATCCACTCATCGGGCCAATGCAGGGCGGGCGCATGGACGAACTCGGACACGGCCGCGGCGCCGGTGACACGAACGTCGTCGTTGCGCCAAAAGGCGATCGAGGCGACATCTTCAAGATCGCCGGCATCCGCCAACGCCGCCACCACCTCCTCGCACTCGCCCAGCACCACGACTTCGCAACCAAGCTTGCGCAACGTGGTCGCAGGCGTAGCCGAGCCGTGCGGCCCGACCGCGACCAGGCGTCCGCCGCCCTGTCCAATCGCCGCCACGAACGCGCGCGGAATGCGCAACTCAGGCTGCGTGCAGCGCCAGAACAGATAGGTCGGTGCGGTGGTGACCACCGTCATGTCAGGCACGAAAGCCGTCACCTGCCGCACGAGATCGGACATCGGGAGGCTGCATAGATGCGCATCGAACATCCGCACGACATGCCCGCGCGCCTCAAGCAATGCCCGGCAGTAACCAAGCTCAAGGGGCAGATGCGGCTCGCGCGACCCGAAATAGATGCTGTTCTCAAAGCTCCATGGCGGATTGACCAGCGCGACCTTCACCGCGCCGCAACCTTCATCGCCGTCGCGTGATCCTGCCCCAGGCCATGCTGTTCCGCGAGCCAGCTCGCCAGGGAGGCGATGCCCTGCTGCCACGGCATTGGCGGCCGCAAACCGAGTTCGCGCGTCGCACGCCGTGTATCCGATACGTAGTAGCGCTGATCGCCCGCCCGCCAATCGCCATAGCTCGTATCGAGGGCGTGGCCAAGCAGCGCCTCGATCCTGGCGAGGACCTGACGCAGGCTGACCGCATTGCCCGGACCGCCACCCAGATTGAAAGCCTGGCCACAGACCGAGCCGATGCGCTGCCAGGCCGATACATAGGCATCAACCGCATCATCGACATGCAGCACGTCGCGCACCTGGAAGCCATCGCCGAAGATGCTGATTGGCTCGCCACGCAAAGCGCGTAGCAGGAAGTGCGCGACCCAGCCCTGATCCTCGGTGCCCATTTGGCGTTGCCCATAGATGCAGCTCATCCGCAGCACCGTGGCCGGGACGCCGAAGCTGCGGGCGAAGTCGAGCACGTACTGGTCGGCGGCGCCTTTGGAACAGCCATAGGGCGTGTGGAAGTCGAGACGCCGGCGCTCATCAACGCCGACCGATCGGATCGTCGGGTCAACCGGACGATAGCCGTCCCCGCCGCGCTCCAGCTCGATGTCCAGCAGGTCGCCATAGACCTTGTTGGTGCTGGCAAAGATCATCGGCACCGACCCACCACGCGCCCGCAACGCCTCCAGCAGGGTGAAAGTGCCGCCAAGATTGATTTCGAAGTCTTCGCGTGGAGCCACTAGGCTACTGGTGACCGCGACTTGGCCGGCAAGGTGAAACACCGCGCGTGCGCCGGCTGCCGCCGCGTGCACCGCCGCCTCGTCGCGTATATCGGCGATCCGCACCGAAACCTTGGCCGGATGGCGGCTGGTCAACCACTTCAGGTTGGCCTCCACGCCGGGCCGTGTCAGCGCGTCGAAGATCAGCACGTCATGTCCGTCGCGTGCCAGTCGATCGGCCAGGTTGGACCCGATGAAGCCTGCGCCGCCAGTAACGAGTATCGGTTGCCGGTAAGCGTCGGTCACGCAACCAACCCCCGCATTTCAAGTTCCCGGCTGGCCTGCTGAACCCGGTCCTCGGCCTGCTGCAACGCCACCCATTGTGCCAGCTCAACAAGATCGTTCTCGAAGTCTCGATTTACGGAAAAGCCAAGCTCACGCTGGATCTTGCCGATGTCGGCGATGTTGTGACGAATATCGCCGCTGCGCGTCTTGCCGGTGATTTCGGGCGTCAGCTCCGGCCGGCCCATCGCCCGGGCCAGCGCGACCGCCACCTCGTTCACCGAACGATCCTGCCCGCTGGCCACGTTATAAACCTGGCCTGCTGCTTTGGAATGCTCGAGCGCCAGCACGAAGGCGCGCGCCACGTCCTCGACATGAACGAAGTCGCGCCGCTGTTCACCATCCTCGAACACCATCGGCCGCTCACCGTTCTGCAGCCGCGACGCGAAGATCGCAAGCACACCGGTATAGGGGTTGGAAAGTGCCTGGCCGGGCCCGTAGGCGTTCCACAGCCGCAGCGCCACGCCCTCCATGCCATAGGCCGGCGCCAGGGTCAGGGTCAGGCATTCCTGGACATATTTGGTGATCGCATAGACCGAGGCCAGCGCCGGACGCTTGCTCTCCGGTGTCGGCACCGGTACCAGCTTGCCGCCCACCTCGCTCACCGGGTCCCAGCCCGCGTCGGTGCGCGGGCCACGCATGACGGCTTCGTGGACCGCGCCATCCGTATCGCGATAAAGCCCCTCGCCGTAGATGCTCATCGACGACGCGACCACGACACGTTTCACCGGCTGGTCGATCAGCTCCTGAAACAACACGGCGGTGCCAAGGTCGTTGACGGAAACATATCGGTCCACCGCATACATGCTCTGGCCAACACCCACCTCGGCGGCCAGGTGCACGACGTGATCGACCTGCACCAGAGCCTGACGCACGCAGACAGGATCGCGCACGTCGCCCTCGATGAACTCCACCCTCGAATCAAGCCGGTCGGGCTTTCCCCGGCCGCCATGAACCTGCTCGATCAGGCTATCCAGCACGCGAACCCGATGTCCGCGATCCAGCAAGGCCTTGGCGACGTGACAGCCGATGAACCCCGCGCCGCCGGTGATCAAGGTCGTTCGTTGCAACTAGACGCTCCGATAGTTGCCGGCCGCACCGTTTGCGACGCACCGGGCTGACATGAAATGCTGGCTGCCCAACATGGACAAGAACAAGAAGAACCCATCCGGCTTGGGTAGGTTCCTTGTGCGTTGCCCAATGATGCCCGCCCCATGCCTCACGCAGGCGTGAGGCATGGGAAACAAGCGGCATTTCGGGAACAAAGATGCAGTCGGGCGCGTTCATTGGCCATCGCGCGGAATATGAGGTTGCCGCACGAAGGAATCGGGGGCTTCGTGTCAGGTTCAACATCGCTGCGAGTGGGCATCGTCGGCGTCGGCAATTGCGCGTCTTCCTTCGTTCAGGGCCTGTCCTACTATCGTGACGCCACCGGCAACGAACCGCTGCCGGGGCTGATGCATGCCAAGCTGGGCGGCTATCACGTCCGCGACATCGCAATCTCGGCCGCATTCGACGTCAACGCAGCGAAAGTCGGCCAGGACGTTGCCGATGCGTTGGTGGCACCGCCCAACAACACGATCGCCTTCGCCACGGTGCCGCCGACCGGCGTGCGGGTCGAACGCGGCCCGACAATGGACAGCATCGGCAAATACCTGCGGGAGGAGATCGAGGAAGCCGACGCGCCGCCGATCGACGTCGCGGCCTCCCTGCGCCAAAGCCGCACCGACGTCTTGGTGTCCTATTTGCCGGTCGGATCGCAGCGGGCCTCCGAATGGTACGCCGAGCAGGCGCTGGAAGCCGGTTGCGCCTTCGTCAACTGCATTCCCGTGTTCATCGCCTCCGATCCGCAGTGGCGCAAGCGCTTCGAGGTCCGCGGCCTGCCAATCATCGGCGACGACATAAAAAGCCAGGTCGGCGCCACCATCGTGCATCGCGTGCTGACCAACCTGTTCCGCGAGCGCGGCGTTCGGCTGGACCGCACCTACCAGCTCAATTTCGGCGGCAACTCAGATTTCCAGAACATGCTGGAGCGCGACCGCCTCGAATCGAAGAAGATCTCGAAGACCCAGGCGGTGACCAGCCAGCTCGACGTGCCGTTGGCGGCCAAGGATATCCATGTCGGGCCAAGCGACTACGTGCCCTGGCTCGGCGATCGCAAATGGGCCCATATCCGCATGGAGGGCACCACTTTCGGCGGCGTGCCCCTGAACCTTGAGCTCAAGCTCGAAGTCTGGGACTCGCCCAACTCCGCCGGGATCGTGATCGACGCCGTGCGCTGCGCCAAGTTGGCGCTCGACCGCGGCATCGGCGGGGCGCTGACCGGTCCCTCGAGCTACTTCATGAAATCGCCGCCGCAGCAATTCACCGACCATGAAGCCCGCGAGCGCACCCTGAAGTTCATTGGCGGCCAGGATTGAGTTTTGCAACGACGATCTTCCTCGTTCGCCATGCATCGCACGGCCGGCCGGGCGTCCTGTGCGGTCGCCTGCCCGGCGTGAGCCTCAGCGAATACGGCCGCGCCCAGGCCGCGACACTCGCCGAAAGGATGGCGCAGGAGCGGATCACGGCGGTTCTCACCAGCCCGATGCTGCGTTGTCGTGAAACCGCTTCCTGCATCGCGGCAACGATCAGCCAGGTGCCCGTCGTCACCGAAGGCTGGAATGAAATTGATTTTGGTGGCTGGTCTGGGCAGTCGTTCGAAACCCTTAAGGGCGATCCGGACTGGCAACACTGGAACGAGGCCCGCGATACCGCGCGTACTCCCGCCGGCGTCAGCGTGCGGAGCGTGCAAACGGGGGTCGTAGCCGAGATTGAAGCTATTCAGGGCCGTCATGGCGGCGGACGGATCGCCGTCGTCAGCCACAGCGAGATCATCAAGGCGGCGGTCTCGTTCTATCTCGGCATCCCACTCCGAAACTACGCCAGCTTCGACATCGATCCCGCGTCTTTCAGCACGCTCGCCCTATGGCCGGGTGGCGGAAAAGTCATAAGCCTAAATCAAGCGGCCTTGGCACTCTGGCGATCGAGCCCCGGATGAACAGCGCCAGCGAGAAACTTCGGGCCAGCGTCACCGAACTGGGAGACTGGTTTCATAACATCGACCTGAACGGGGTCTGGACGGCGCCGAGCCATGCGCTTGGCGACTATCCCACCAAGGCATGGCGGTATTTCGCCCGTATCGTCCCGTCGGACCTCACCGGCCGCAGCGTGCTCGATATCGGCTGCAATGCCGGCTTCTACTCGCTGGAAATGAAACGCCGTGGTGCTGCCCGTGTGCTCGGCATCGATTGGGACGAGCGCTATCTGGCACAGGCAAGGTTCGCCGCCAACACGCTTGGCCTTGAAATCGAATACCGAAAGCTTTCCGTCTACGATTTGGCATCCCTCGGAGAGCGTTTCGATCTTGTATTGTTCATGGGTGTGCTCTACCACCTCCGCCATCCGCTGCTGGCACTCGATCTCATCCACGAGCATGCTGTGGCCGACCAAATGATTTTCCAGACGTTGGAGCGTGGCTCCGCCGATATCGGCGCGGTGGCGCCGGACTACGACTTCGAGGCCGATAGTCAGTTCCACCAGCCGGATTATCCAAAGCTGCACTTCGTTGAGCATTCCTACGCTGGCGATCCGACCAACTGGTGGATACCCAACCGCGCCTGCACGGAAGCGATGCTGCGCAACGCAGGGTTCAACCTGCTCAATAATCCGGTGCCCGGTGTCTATCTCTGCCGTCGCAGCATGCCGCCATTTGGCAGCGGAGCGGTCTATCCAGCCTTCGGAACCCGATCAAGAACCGCGCCATGATCGAGGCGGCGATGATCTGGAACGAACCGAACAACAAATCCCACTGGGATCCGGACCTTGATCCCGACTGGACATTGTTCTCCCATACCGCACATCTCGCGGCACAAGCCATTCGTGCGGAAAGCTCCCGCCTACCGCGTGTGCTTGGCGGCATCTCGCCGATCGATCCCGATTTCATCCGCAAGATGGGTGAACGCGGCCTGCTTGCCGAACTGGAGGCCGTAGCCGTTCACGGGTTCCCACTCGACTGGAATTTGTGGCAGATCGATGAATGGCCGGCCAAGATCAGCGAGATACAGGCCGTGACCGACCTGCCGATCTGGGTGTCCGAAGTCGGCGTATCGACCTTTGGTGCCGACGAGGTGCAGGCCTGGGGCGTGCAGCGCACCGCAGAACTACTGGCGGGCCGGGCACCGCGAATTCACTGGTACAGCCTCTATGACCTGCCGCAGCGCTGGGGTGCCACGACCCGGCACCGTGAAGCCGAGGGTTCCTCCTACTACCGGCATTTCCACATGGGGCTTTTACGCGAAGACGGCGATGCCAAACCCGCACTCGAAATCTTCGCCCGCCACACGCCCGCACTCGGCCTCTGCCAGTGGTTCCACTATCACGATCATCGTCTCGACGACGCCGTGCTGTGGATGAAGCGTCTTGGCGTGAGGCATCTGCGCACCGGCTTGTCCTGGGCCGACAGCTTCCGGCCGGATGCACTCGAATGGTTCGACCGGCAAATGACCGCGCTGCAGGATTTCGACGTGACGGTCACCTTCTGCTTCACCCCGGAACATCGCGGCCTGGCGCCGCACCACACCAGCCCGCCGCAGGTGGCACAGGAGTTCGCTGAGTTTTGCGCTGCAATGACTCGGCGTTACGCGTAATTCAGGGTACGCATGTGGCTCTGCCCCACGCCCCGCCAGGATAGCGTCCTGGACCGCAACCGTTCAAGCCGTGCGTCAGACATGTTCCTTTAACACCATCGTGTTCTTCTGCACCTCTATTTGGAGGGAAGAGCGATGTTCAACACTCGGCTGATCAACCGCAATGTCGTTACCGCAACGGGGCGGACCAGCATGCGGCTGGAGCCGGAACTATGGAATGCGTTGCTGGAAATCGCCACGCGGGAGCGTAGCCACGTCAGCAACCTGATCCTGAGCATCGAATCGAAAATGACTTCGGGCGGCCGCACCAGTGCAGTGCGGGTCTTCATCGTGCAGTATCTGCGCCGAGCGTTGCAGGAGGCCGAGGTTAAACCCAACGGAAACACCCCGCCTTAAATCAATGTAACATGTGAAACGTTTTCTACACCGCCCCTCATCCACACTGAGACAAATCGCAGATACAGTCATGCTTGTTGCAATCGCCTCATCTGCCTGAAGCGATCATGCTTCAGGGGTCGGTGCCCTCGACTCGCAGCAATTCAATCAGCACCGGCATTTCGACCTCCGACGACGTGAAGGCTTCGCCGATGCCGCGTACAAGAACAAACCGCAGATTGCCGTTCTGAACCTTCTTGTCGCGCTGCATGTGCGCGATCAGGGCTGACGCGGAAAAACGCCGGTTCAGATGTCGAAGCTCCGCCGGTAGGCCCACCGCTGCCAGATGCGCCACCACCCGGTCCGCATCGCCCGACGCGCAATGGCCTAACCGCGCGGATAGCCGGAAAGCCAGGCCAAGACCGACCGCGACGGCCTCGCCATGCAGAAGCGCCCCGCCATAGCCATACTCGGCCTCCAGCGCATGACCAAACGTGTGGCCGAGGTTGAGCAGGGCACGGCCATCATTGCCCCTTTCCTCCCGCTCATCATCGCCGACCACGCCGGCCTTGAAGGCGCAGGCCCGCCGAATGGCCTCGCTTTGGGCCACGCTGTCGCCGTCGATCACCGCCGCTCCATTGACCTCGCACCAATCGAAGAACTCTGGGTCGCCGATCAGCCCCGCCTTGACGATCTCCGCGTAGCCGGCCGCCAGCTCCCGCCGCGGCAGCGTCGCCAATGCCGAAACGTCCGCCAGCACGAGGCGCGGCTGATGAAACGCGCCAACCAGGTTCTTGCCGTGGCGCGTGTTGATCCCGGTCTTGCCGCCGACGGAGCTGTCCACCTGTGCCAGCAGCGTGGTCGGGATCTGCACGAACGGCAGGCCGCGTAGCACGGTGGCCGCGACGAATCCGGCCAGGTCGCCGACCACGCCGCCGCCGAGCGCGACGATCGCGGTAGCGCGCTCCACCCCCGCCCGCAGCACCGCATCGACCACCCGGCCATACTGATCCAGGCTCTTGCTGGCCTCACCCGCAGGCACAATCACCGGCTCGGCCGCGAACCCCGTTACGGCCAGACCGCCAAGCAGCGCATCCAGATGCAACGTGGCGACCGTCTGGTCGGTGATCACGATCACCCGGCGCTGTGGTAGCGTCGTCGCCAGCAACGCTCCGGCCCGGGCGATCAGCCCGGGTCCGATCAGCAGGTCATAACCCGAGGCGCCGAGCGGCACCGAAAGCCGATGCGGTGGAACATGGTTCATCAAAGCCTCGACAACCTTGCCCAGCGTGTAGTCTGGGCTTTCATCGCCGCAATCCACCACCAGATCGGCTTCGGCATAGACCTTGTGCCGCGTCCGCATCAGGTCAGCCAGGATGTCCGCCGCCTGGCCATTGGCGAGCAACGGCCGGTTGTCGCGCATCGCGACCCGCCTTACCAGCACCGCCAGACTGCACCGTAGCCAGACCGAGGTCGCATGGCGCCGGATATGGTCGCGTGTTCCAGGGTCCATGAACGCGCCGCCGCCGGTAGCCAGGACGATCGGTTCCTGTGCCAGCAGGCGTTGGATCACCCGGCGCTCGCCGTCGCGGAATGCCGCCTCGCCATAGCGCGCGAAGATGTCGGGGATGGTGCACCCGGCGGCCCGCTCGATCTCGGCATCGGCATCGAAGAACGGCAGCCCAAGCCGCGCCGCCAACCTGCGGCCGATCGAGGTTTTCCCGGCACCCATCAACCCCACCAGCGCGATGCTGCACCCGACAGGATGCTCCTGTGGAAAAACGGTCTCGTGCGGCGCGGTGTTGCTTGTCATGGTCGGCAAGGGTAGCACGCCGTATCATAGCCAAGCCAAGCGGTTGCGCTCGGTGCCGGCGTAGTCACCCAAAACACGAGCGATCATGAGCCGCATCTTTATCATCGTCTTTGTCGCCGGCCTTCTGCTGCTTGCCGGTGGCGCGCTGCTGCTCGGCGAGTTTCCGCCCAGCCCCAAGGTTCAGGCCGTCGAGAAAACCCTGCCGAACGACAGGTTCAAGGGCAACTAGGCGGCGATGGATCGTCATGTCGAGGCGTTCCTTGAGATGATGGCCGCCGAGCGCGGCGCATCGCGCAACACGATCGCGGCCTATCTGTCCGATCTCGCCCACTTCTCCGAGTTTGCCACACATCAGGGCAAATCCGCCGCTGGCGCTGACGCCGCCACGGCACAGGCCTACATGGCCGGCCTGGCCGCAGCCGGCCTTGCCCCCCGCACGGCCGCCCGCCGCTTGTCCAGCCTTCGCCAGTTCCATCTGTTCCTGCTACGTGAGGAGGTGCGGGCCGACGATCCGACCACGCTGCTGGATGCGCCAAGACTGTCGCGGCCGTTGCCGAAATACCTAGCCGAGGCGGAGGTCGATGCGCTGCTCGCGGCTGCGGCGGCGTGGCCGGGTCGGCAGGGAAAGATGCTCCACGCGGCGCTCGAGATCTTATATGCCACCGGTCTCAGAGTAACGGAGCTGCTGTCGCTGCCGCGTCATGCGCTCGCATCGGACGCCGAAATCCTGTTGGTTCGCGGCAAGGGCGGCAAGGAGCGCATCGTTCCCCTGTCCAGCCAGGCGAGGCAGGCCGCGGCCAGCCTCATCGCCGAGGCACCTGGCGCTCCATCCAAGCTGCCATGCCCGCATCTTTTCCCGGGCCGCTCTCCGCGCCATCCAATCACCCGTCAAGCGTTCGCCGTGCTGCTGAAGCAGGTCGCGACCATGGCCGGCCTGGCGCCCGGACGGGTCTCGCCCCACGTGCTGCGCCACTCTTTCGCCTCTCACATGTTAGCCAGGGGTGCAGACCTGCGAACCTTGCAACTGCTCCTCGGCCACGCCGACATCGCAACCACTCAGATCTACACCCATGTCCTGGCGGAACGCTTGCAGGCGCTGGTGCGGATGCACCACCCGTTGGCGCAGCGAGACGGAGCCACCAAGCCTTAGCTTATGGGCGAAGCGCGATCTTGCCGCCTTTCAATCCCGCCGATTCGTGCTAGGTCGCGCCATGCGTCATTTCCTGGATTTCGAAAAGCCGCTTGCCGAGCTGGAGGGCAAGATCGAGGAACTCCGGCGAATGTCGGAACCTGAAGGCATTAACATCGCCGATGAGGTGGCGAAGCTCACCGAAAAGGCCGACCGCCAGCTACGCGCGACTTACACGAAGCTGACGCCATGGCAAAAAACGCAGGTTGCCCGCCATCCCGACCGTCCAAAGGTGCTGGACTACATCGCCGGGTTGATAACCAACTTCACTCCGCTGGCCGGCGACCGCGCCTTCGCCGACGATGCAGCGGTGATCGGCGGCATGGGCCGGTTTCAGGGTCGGCCGGTGATCGTCATCGGCACCGAGAAAGGCAACGACACCGATACCAGGCTGGCCCGCAACTTCGGCATGGCGCGGCCGGAAGGCTATCGCAAGGCCCGGCGGCTGATGGAACTCGCAGGCCGGTTCGGCCTGCCGATTCTCACCTTCATCGATACCTCCGGCGCTTTCCCCGGCATCGACGCCGAAGCCCGTGGCCAGGCCGAAGCCATTGCCCGGTCGATCGAGGCCTGCCTTGAGGCGCCGGTCCCCCTGATCGCCACGATCATCGGGGAAGGCGGCTCCGGCGGCGCCATCGCCTTGGCCACCGGCGACCAGGTGCTGATGCTGGAGCATGCCATCTATTCCGTGATTTCACCCGAGGGTTGCGCGTCGATCCTGTGGCGGGACGCAGCCGAGCCTGCCGATGGCACGTCCGCCGGCCTGCCCACCGCCGCCGCGACTGCGGCCGAGGCGCTGCGCCTGACCGCGCAGGACCTGCTTCGACTGCACTTGATCGACGTTCTGATCCCCGAGCCGGTCGGTGGCGCTCATCGCGACCATGCCGCCACCTTAACCGCCGTCAGCGAGGCGGTCGCGGCGGCCTTGGCCAGCCTGGATGGCGTCCAGGGTCCTGCCATAAGGGCCAGACGGCGAGAAAAATACCTCGATATGGGCCGTGACGTGCTTTCGTAAGCCTTCTCTCTGGTCGGCCTCGCCGCAATGCCGCTATCCTGATCGTCATGGATGATTCCGGCCCCCTTCTTGCGGACGCACGAACACCCTCGCCTCCGCTCGAGATATCGACCAGCAAGCTGTTCTTCGCGGTCTTCCCCTCGATCATGCTGCCGATGTTCCTGGCCGCCCTCGATCAGACCATTGTGGCGACCGCGTTGCCGGCCATCGCCGGCGCGCTGGGTGACGTCGAACGCGTATCCTGGATCGTCGTTGCCTTTCTACTCGCCCAGACCGTCGCAGCACCGATCTACGGTCGGCTTGGCGACGCGCTCGGCCGCAAGCGCATGCTGTATGTGGCACTCGGCGTGCTGATGGTCGCCTCCACGCTCTGCGCCATGGCGCCCAACCTGTTGACGCTGGTTTTCGCCCGCGTTCTGCAAGGGCTTGGCGGCGGCGGGCTGATGTCGCTTTCGCAGGCGCTGATCGGCGAGGCGGTCCCGCCACGCGAGCGGGGCCGCTACCAGGGCTATCTGGCGACCACCTTCGTCAGCGCCAGCGCCTTCGGCCCCGTCGTCGGCGGACTTCTGGCCCAGCACCTCGGATGGCAATCGGTATTCCTGATCAACATCCCTCTTGGCCTTCTCGCCATGCTGCTCGCGATCCGGCTGAAATCGACCTATCGGGGCGGCGGCCGGTTCACCTTCGATGTCTGGGGCACGTTGTTCTTCACCCTGACCGTTGTTCCCGGCATCATCGCCATGGAACAGGCGACGAAATTCGACCGTCGCGCCTTGCCGCAGATTGTCGTGCTGATAACGGTTGCCGTGGTCTCGCTGTTCATGCTGATCCGCCAGGAGCGTCGTGCGCCGATGCCGCTTCTCCCTGTGGCGCTGCTCAAGCAGTCGGCAATCTGGCGCACCGACCTCATGGCCCTTTGCCTCGGCGGCGCAATCGTCTCGATGATCACCTTCCTGCCGATGTTCCTGCAGGTCGCTCGCGGTGTCTCGGTCGGCGACACCGGCCTGCTGATGCTGCCGATGACAGCCGGCATCGGCATCGGCTCGATGCTGACCGGCAGGATGATCGCCCGCACCGCCCGCACCGCGGTCTACCCCTCGTTCGGGCTGGCAGCCAGTGCCGTGCTGATGGTTTTCCTGGCATTCAGCGCTGAGCGGCTGCCGATGACCCTGCTGCCATGGCTTTTCGCCGTCACCGCCATGACTTTCGGCACCGGCATGCCGGTGGTGCAGATGACGGTGCAGATCATCGCTGGCCCGGGCGCGTTGGGTGCCGCCGCGGCGTCCGTGCAGATATCGCGCTCCGTTGGCGCCGCCTTCGGCACGGCGGTGGTCGGCGCCGTGCTGTTCGCCATCCTCTCGCACGCCGACGCCGAAACGGCCGCCATGTTCTCGGAACTTGTTCAGCGCGGGCCGGCCGTTCTCGCCCAGCTGGATGAAGCCCGTCGCCTGACCGTCCAATCGGAGATCGCCTTCGCCTTCCGCGGCGCCTTTCTCACGATCGCGGCTTTTGCGGGATGTGCCACGGTTCTAGCCTGGACCATTCCGATGCGGCGGCTCTGAGGGAAGCATGGGCTCTGCCCCAAACCCCGCCGGGGTAGCGCCCCACTTAAGTCGAGGGGTTCCGAGGGGCGACGGCCCCTTGGCGGGGTATGGGGCAGAGCCCCATGCTTTCTCTACAGCAGACCCCCTTTACGCAGCCCCTCGGCATAATGAGCTAGATCGGCAGGAACTTTAAGCGGCGATCGTCTGATCGCATCAGCAACGGTAAACCCGGGCTCCAGCACCAGAAGACGCTTGCGGATGCGCACTGCATCACCTGACCTCTCCAGATGGCCAAGTGCCGAAAGAAGTCCCTTGTAGGTCGATGAAAACGCGGTATTGAGCGCCAGTGAACGCAGGCTGCATTCCACCGTGCGCTCATGTTGGCCGAGCAGCAGATAGGGCATCCCCGCGGCCATTTCGAAGAAGAATGCATGCGGATCCAAGGGAGCCAATCGCCGCGCGGTGTCCGCCCTGAATATCGCCTCTTGATGGCGACCAAGATAGCTCAATGCCAGTCCCGAGAAGCACCACGCCAAAGCACAATGCGGATTGAGCGACAAGGCCATATCATGCAACGCCAAAGCCTCATCGGGCTGGCGACGCAAAAACCCGCAGATGTGGCCCGCAATCGTCAACGCCCGCGCATTGCCGACATCCAGCGTTACCGCGCGTTCGGCGAGTTCCCCACCCACGCGCGTGTCGCGTTCTGGATTGGTCGACCAACCCTGGCCAACCTGGAACAGGTGCCAATACCCAAACCAGGCATGGGCCGGCGCGGAGTTCGGTTCTACCGAAACTGCCGTCGCCAACAGGTCTCCGGCGGCGTGGAAGGCGTCGGGCTCCAGCCGATAGATCGAAGGAATCGCCTGCAGTAGCGACTCGCTCGTTGAAATGGCGCTTGAATGCTGCCGCCGATCGCCGGCAGCCTCCTGTTCCTGCCTCCGCCGCGCCCGTTTCTGCGCTCTTTCCCCCTCCAGCATCAACAGCTCCGGCTCAACCTGCGCGACCACGCCCGCGGTTATCTCGTCCTGGAGCGCCAGCGTATCTCCATCCTCTCGATCGAAGCGGCGTGCCCATACGATTTCCCGTCCTGCATGCAGGTCCAGCAGCCTTGTCGTCACGCGAACTCTGCCACCGCTCCGCTGCACCGTGCCCTCCAAAGCGAAGTCGAGCGCGAATTCATGCCTGACCTTGTCCGACACCATCGACAAGGACGAGTTGGCCGGCGCGGTCGGGGCCACACAGGATAGCCATGCCACCCGCGACAGCGCTGCGGTGATTTCTTCGGTCAAGCCATACGATAACTCGTCTTGCTTGCCGGAACCCAGGTGTTGAAACGGCATCACGCCGATGCAGGTCCGAGAACCTTCCGCCACTTGCGCAGGATTGTTTTGCTGTTGCGGTGCATCGGCTGATGCCGTCGAAAGGAAGTGCTGCGGCAGTCCGCGAATGTTATTGACAAGCTCGACCATCTCGGCGCCCGGACGAAGCCGCGCCGTTTGCGCGAGTGCGTCGCGGCATCGGTCGAATGCCGCCACCGCCGCAGCGCGGTCACCTCTTGCGACATAGGCGCGGATCAGTGCCAGCCACGCCCCTTCATGTGCAGGATCAATGCGGATTAGGCGCTCTGCCGCGCCAACCAGTGTGCCGATGTTATCCGATCGCAAGCCGATGCGGTTATGCATCGAGTTTTGTTCAGGGTCGCATAGAACGGATGCCAACGCATCGCTGGCGCGCTCACGTGCCAACGCCGTCAAGCGCTCCTGGTGGTCCAACCGCCATTGTTCGAAAGCTGGGTCCAGTCCGGCCAGGTCGCCAAGAAGTTTCGGTCGATACAGCTCCAATCCCGACGGCCTTGATCCCGAAGACGCTTCTACTTCAGCAATATCGATCAGTATCGCGTCGGCATTCAGCCGCAAGGCGGTACGCTCGGCGTGCAGCAGCGACGAATGAAGCGCACCCAGGAACCGCGCAAGCCCAAGCACGGATTGACGGAGGGATGCCCGCGCCTGAACCCGACCTCGCTGGCTCCAGAGAAGCTTGGCAAGTTCGTCACGGCTAACCGAGTTTGGTGAGGACATCGCCAATATAGCCAGCACAGCCTGTGTCTTCCTGCCTTGAGGCAAAACATTGTGGCCGGCGGAGGTGAACGCAGCCAGATGGTCGAATAGCTGAATGCGCAGCCTTATGCCCTCAGTCGCCGGACGCGACATCAGGCTGATGCGCGACACATCCACAACATCTGGCGTCAATAGGTCGATCTGCATCCCCTCTGCATTCGCGGACATACAACCGCAAGACGTTAACCTTTATCACACTAACGTGATCCAAGCGACGGCGCAATGAAACCCGCTGCCGTTTGTTAGGAAAAATGTCTTGCGTTGGTTTATCCGAAAACGTTATGGTTTCTTTGTCAGCGGGCGAACTGTGTCTGCTGCCTCCCTCTCACAGCATCTCACCCTTACCCTTCCGCAGTCGGCGCATTTCCGTCTGTTCGGATGCTTTAGTGTGTTGATCGCTCGACAAGATGGATCGGAGGCCTGCTGGCAATCACCAACGAAAGGACTTTCGATGACCCATAACATGCCTGTCTCCCTGCCGCTCAAGCCCGCGGTTGTCGACACTGGCCGCATCCGTTTCGGCGGCGGTTATCGTCTGCCGCAGTCGGTGGCGGATGCCGGACGTATCCGGCTCGGCGGAGGCTACCGCGCCGCTCGATAGGGCCTGATCCAAAGGCCGGAGGCGGGATTCCGCCTCCGGCCCACGGATGCGGTTCGGCTCGTGCCTCTAACAGCCTGGATCAGGAGCAAACCCATGCCGCAGGATGCGCCGACCCTTCGCTTCCACCGTTTGATCGAGCAGGCAAGGCTGCCCGTCCGCGCCGATCGCTCGGCTGCCGGCACGCTTCCAACCCGCGCCTTTCGCTACTGCGAAGCAGTAACCGCCGCGGCCGGCTTTGGCTGGTGGGTGTTTCCCCCGTCCGACATAACGCTGCTGTGGGACGGTGAAAGCGTCTTCTGGCAGCACGATGACCGCTTCCTGCCGTTAAGATCGGCACAGTTTCCGCATTTCTCCGATACCTTTGACAATATTGCCCCGGCCTCTCTGCAGGGCTGCTCGCCGCCATTTCTCACGGTGTTGCCGGAACCCGGAACCGTTCAGATCTGGACAGGCCTGATCGTGCGGACTCTCCCAAACTGGAGCGTTCTACTCCGCGCGCCGGCGAATCTGCCTTCCCAAGGCGGCTACGTGCAATATGAGGGTATGATCGAGACTGACCATTGGTTCGGGCCCTTGTTCACCAACATCCGCCTGACCCGGACGCACTCTCCGATCCACCTGGCGGCCGATTACCCCCTTGCTCTGGTGCAGCCGGTGCCGCGGCACGCCATGCAGATGCCACCCTGAACAATGTGGCGATCAGTCCAGCTCTGACCGGCCTGACCAGCGCCGATTGGCATGCCTATGAGGCAGCGATCGCCGAACCTAATCGTCGTCCAGCCAGATCGTTCGGCGAGTATGCTGTCGCCAGTCGCAAACGACGCTGCCCGGCCGCATGAGGCAGATCAGGCGCCGGACCATTAACCGGCATCGCGCGAGCTAGGAAAGTGCCTCGTCAGCTTGCCATGAAATTCAGGCATCGTCCTTTTCGGCCGGCGTTCGACAAGAACTCGACAACGTCTCCGACCGCCGGCATCTCACTCCACCGAGCGACATTTGTCAGGTTCCAGAGATTCTCCACGGCGTCGGCAGCACTCTCCAAAATTGAGTCCGATCTGGTCAGAAGCAGGATCGGCAAGGTCGGATCGTATTCACCAACGATTTTCATGATGTGGCACCCGTCTTGCCACTGACCTTCCAATTCTGTGCACACCGCGATCGGTCTGCGCGACTTCAGAAGTTCGATGAGGCTCTGATCCGGATCATAGGGTTCGACATCGATGCCAAGAAAATGGCAGATTTTCGTCAGACCGATCGAGCAGCCATCCTCAAGCAAGATCAAGACGGTAGGTTCACGTCTTCCTGTATCCTCCACCCTTACGCGATGGCCCGCCATCATCCAGTCCGAAGCCTCGGCGAGATATTCCATTCAATCTCCATGCGCTGGGAAACTCAGACGGACAACAATCGCAATCGTTCGTCCAACGAAGCTCAGTGTCCTTTTTTGCGAACAAACATGGAATAGTTCAACCAATTCGTTTGATGTGAACCGGCGTTAAAAGATCGCTAAATAACGTTAAAGCGTGATTGTTAACCTGGATGAAGCTCTATGTGCCATTGGCAGGAACCGGATTTCAGCTCTCCCTGGATAGACTGGTTACCATCGCTCCCGGTCGTCGCCTGGGCATCCAGTTCGATCGCCGACACTCGATGGTCGCCGCCAATCCGTTCAAGCCTTCCGGTAAGTCGCCCCTTGACCACGTCTCC
>JANXRT010000410.1 GCA_025356735.1 Acetobacteraceae bacterium
GACGCGCCGGCGCACTTGCCGGCTGCCCTGCGCAACCGCGATGCCATTCGTACCGTGCTGCGACATAATTTGCCGCAGCACGGCACGGTGCTGGAAGTCGCCAGCGGCACCGGCGAGCACGTCGTGCACTTCGCAGAAGCCTTTCCTAATCTTAAGTTCCAGCCGACCGATCCGGACGCCGCGCGCCGCGCCGTGATCAACGGCAGGGTTCGGCTCGCCACCCTGGCCAACGTGCGCCCGGCGCTCCATCTCGATGCCGCCAACTCAAACTGGCCGATCGACGCAGCCGACGCCGTGCTGTGCAGCAACATGATCCACATAGCGCCATGGTCCGCGGCACTCGGCCTGATCCGGGGCGCGGCCCGCATCCTGCCCGCCGGCGGAGCGCTTTTCCTCTACGGCCCGTTCAGCCGCGACGGCCGGCACGAAGCCGCCAGCAACGCCGCCTTCGACGCCGATTTGCGGTCGCGCAACCCGGAATGGGGCGTGCGCGACCTGGACGACCTCACCTCATGCGCGGACATGGAAGGGTTCGCGGCCCCCAAGATCATCGCCATGCCCGCCAACAACCACATCGTCGTGTTTCGCCGGCCCTAAAAAGGGCCCCAAAACAAGAGAAGGCCCCGGTTTCCCGGGGCCTTCGCATTGTCCTGCCGCCTTGGCGAGCAGTCGGAGGCCTCAGCCCGCCACCCCATTCACAGCCATATGGGTGACAGATATCCAGGCCTGATCCGCCCGCGGGCGCGATGAACAATGAGACACTGGATCACCTCCTTTCAGTTGGTTGACGACGACTGGAAATCTGCCCGAGGTTTTTGATTCCCGGCAAGTGAAATCTGCGCCATCTGAAAAATTCTTTGAGTTCGACAGGCCGGCCAGCCCGCACGATAGTCGCGCAGCACGATAAGGGGCGGAATATGGACAACATCGAAAAACGCTTCATCGGCCGCACCGCCGTCGCGGTCACCACACTCGGCCTCGGCACCGCCACCCTCGGTGGCTCGCGCCTCGACATCTCCTGGGCCGAACGCGACGCCATCGTCCGCGCCGCCTGGAACGCCGGCGTGCGCTACTTCGACACCGCACCCTTCTACGGCGTCGGCGCCGCCGAACGCGCCGTCGGCGACGCGCTGCGGGAACACCGCCGCGGCGACTGGGTGCTCTCGACCAAGGCCGGCCGCCTGCTCCGCCCCCGCGCCGCCTGGACCGACCCCGCCTCCGCCTGGGGCCGGCCGATGCCGTTCGACGTGATCTACGACTACAGCTACGACGGCATCATGCGGTCGTTCGAGGACAGCCACCAGCGCCTCGGCCTCGCCCATATCGACATCCTGCTGGTTCACGACATCGGCGCCTACCAGCACGGTGACGCTGCCCACCCCGGCCTGATGCGCACGCTGCGCGACAGCGGTTTCCGTGCCCTGGAGGAACTCAGGAGCAGCGGCGCCATCTCCGCCATCGGCCTCGGCGTCAACGAGCGCGAGGTCTGCCTCGAAGCGATGGAGTTCGGCGACTGGGACGCCTTCCTGCTCGCCGGCCGCTACACGCTGCTCGAACAGGCGCCGCTCGACGACCTGCTGCCGCGCTGCGTCGAACGCGGCACCTCGTTGATTGTCGGAGGACCATTGAACTCGGGCATCCTCGCCGGCCGCGACACCTGGAACTACGCCGCCGCACCCGAGGACGTACGAACCCGCGTCGCCGCCATCCGCGCCGTCTGCGACCGCCACGACGTGCCCCTCGCCGCCGCCGCGCTGCAGTTCCCCTTGGCCCACCCGGCGGTCGCCGCCATCATCCCCGGCCCACGCACCGCCGCCGAGTTCGCCGACAACCTCGTGCTGCGAGCACATCCCATCCCGCAGGCCCTGTGGTCCGAGTTGCGCCATGAGGGGTTGCTGCATCCGGCCGCGCCTACGCCTTAGGAAGGATGGGGCGCTGCCCCAAACCCCGCCGGGGTAGCGCCCCGGGGCGCATCCATCTTGCCCCAGGTCACTGCGTTTTCAATCCGCAGTGCGATTACCGGCAGCTCGTCCAACAACATCGCGCGGTACTGAAAATATCGCGCCCGCAAAAGCGCCTGCGCCGCGTCGTGCTCCGCGCCGCCCGCCAGGATTTCGGCGCGCCCGCGCAGCATCACCCACCCCAGCCGGCTCCAATCCTCGTCGTAGCGATCTACGCAAAACGCGACCATCGGGTTCGCCAGGATGTTGGCGATCCGCTTCAACGGCCTGCCCGAGACACGCTTCGGCTTCTCGTCGATGGTGATGTAAAGCGCCTCGCCATCCAGCGCATAACAGACGGGCACCACGTGCGGCACGCCCCGCGCATCCGCCGTCGCCAGATGCCCCACTCGGCCGCTCTCCAGAAACCGCCTGACAGGCTCGATCAAATCGAAAAGCCCATCTGCCAGAACGCCGCCTCCAGCCGCGTCGCGGTTCGAAAAGTCGCCAGCAACCCGGCATACCGCGCCTCCGCCCCACGCGAAGCGCCCAGACGATCCAGGTTGTCGATCGCCCTGATCGCCACCTGCCGGTAGTCATCGCCGGCATACGCGTCCAGCCATGCCCCATACGGGTTCCCGTCCCGCACAGTCGCCGGATCGGCCAGCAGCCGCTCGACCACCTCGGCATAGCCGACAAGGCACGGCATCAGCGCCACCTCAAGGTCCAGCCGGTCGCCCGCAAGCCCGGCCTCCAGCACGAACCGCGTATAGGCGATGGTCTCCAGCGCCTCCGGCTCGGCCAGCATCTCCGCCTCCGAAATCCCCCACCCGGCGCAGTAGGCGACGTGCAGCGGCATCTCGACATCGACGATCGCGGTCACCGAAGCCGACGCCGTGCGCAATTCCGCCAAGGTCGAGCTCTTGTATCCGGCAAGCGCATACGCCCGCGCAAACTGGACAAGAAACAGGAAGTCCTGCCGCAGATAATGCTGGAACGCACGCGGTCGCAGCGTGCCGGCGCCCAGTTCCAGCACGAACGGGTGGCGCACATACGCCTCCCACTCCGCCCCCGCGTCGCGCCGCAGCCGGCCGAACAGCCCACGATCCAGGCGAAGCTTCTCTCCGCTCATGGCTCGAACACCACCTGCACCCGCGGCGTCGGATACAGGCCGACGGCGAACTCCACGACCATGCCGCTCCCATCCACATTGACGTTCTCGCACACCAGCACCGGCCGGATGCGCGGCATCCGCAGCAGAACGGCCTCCTCCGCGCTTGGCATCCTGGCACTTACCCGCGTCACGCGGCGAAAATAGTCGGCGACGCCGACCCGGGCCAGTCCCGCCGTGATGCTGTCGGTGTCGGCCAGCGCCGCGCGGATGCCGCGCAGCCTGGCCGCCGGAAAGTAATGCCGCGCCAGCGACACCGGCCGGTCGTCGGCGAAACCCAGCCGCTCCATCAGCACCGCGCGTCCACCGACGCGGATGTTCAGCCCCACGGCCAGGGTGGCGTCGGCCACCATCTCGCGCAGCTGCAGCACCCGCCCCGACGGCTCCTTGTTGTGCCGCCGGATCCATTCGGAAAACCGCGTCCGCGGCGCCACCGTGTAGTCGATCAGGTCCTCGGTCACGAACGAGCCCCGGCCCTGCTCGATGCGGATCAACCCGGCGCGCGACAACTCCTCCAGCCCACGCCGGACCGTGTGCCGGTTGACGCCGTACCGCTGCGCCAGCGCCGCCTCGGTCGGCAGCCGGTCGCCAGGCCCCAAACCGCCACCGCTAATTTCTGCGTGCAGCGAGTTGGCGATCTGGCGCCACAGCGCGACGCCGCCCTCCCGCCGCATTGCCGCCTCCGCCGTCATCAGAAGTTCATCCATGGCCCCGGCCAATCCATGCAGGTTCAGCTTGACCGTAAGCCGGAACACATCTAGCTGTCTAGACATCTACATCACCATAGACGAGATCGATGGCCCACCCGTCACCCAAGAAATCACCCCGGCAACGCTGGATGGCAGTGCTGGCCCGCGCCGGCGCCGAGGAGATCGCCGCCGGCCTCGATCGTGCCACCCGCCTTGACAACGCCGGCGCGCGGCCCGCGCATCGCCGCCTGCGCGGGCCGGAAACCGGCCTGGTCATGGTGCGCGGCCGCATCGGCGGCGGCGGCGACGCCTTCAACCTCGGTGAGATGACCGCCACCCGGTGCACGATCCGCACCGAATGCGGCCACACCGGACACGCCTACGTCGCCGGCCGCGACGCCAGGCAAGCCGAGCTGGCGGCCCTCGCCGACGCCCTGCTGCAGGACCCGGCTCGACAGCCCACGCTGCTGCAAGCCGTAATTCAGCCCCTGGCCGACGCCCAGCAGGCCGCCGCTCAAACCACCGCCCGAAAAGCCGCCGCCACCCAGGTCAAGTTCTTCACCCTGGCCGCGATGCGGTCATGATCGACATCTCCGAGCCAGGCTTCGCCGACCCGGTGCGCGACGCCCAAGGCTGCTTTCGCGCGGTGCTCGCCGCCATGTCGCGGCCGGGCAGCGTGCACCCGATCACCCCCGCCCTGCACCCGCCGGCCCCGCTCCACCCCGCCACCGCCGCCGTGCTGCTGACCCTGGCCGATCCCGAAACCACGCTCTGGATCGATCCCGCCCTGTCCGCCGCATCGCCCTGGATCGCCTTCCATTGCGGCGCCAAAACCCGCGCCGCCATCCACGACGCACGCTTCGTGCTGACGACAAAATTCCCTGACATCGAAAAACTCGACCGTGGCTCGGACGAGGCACCGGAAGACTCGGCAACCGTGATCCTCCAGATCGAACGACTGGAGGAAGGCCCCAGCCTCCGCCTCGCTGGCCCCGGCCTCGCGTCACCCACCGATTTCCGCGCCACCGGCCTGCCCGCGGATTTTCCGACGATCTGGCGCGCCAACCACGCGCTCTACCCGCGCGGCATCGATCTTATTCTCTGTGCCGGCGAAAAGATCGCATCCCTGCCCCGCTCGGTCGAGGTCTCCTGAAATGGCCTATGTCGCGGTCAAGGGCGGCGAGGCCGCGATCGACAACGCCCACGCCTGGCTCGCCGAGGAACGCCGCGGCGATCCATCCGTCGCCGAAATCGAAGTCGCGCAAATAGAAACCCAACTCGGCCGAGCCATCGACCGCGCCATGGGCGAAGGCTCACTCTACGACCGCAAGCTCGCCGCACTGGCCATCAAGCAGGCCCAGGGCGACGGCATCGAGGCCGCCTTCCTGCTGCGCGCCTACCGTACCACCCTGCCGCGCTTCAACCACGCGCTGCCGATTGACACCGAAACCATGGCCGCCCGCCGGCGCGTCTCCGCCGTGTTCAAGGACCTGCCCGGCGGCCAGTTGCTCGGCCCAACCTACGACTACACCCACCGGCTGCTGGATTTCTCCCTCGCCACGACCGGCGCCGACAGCCGGGAAGTCGCATCGGAAACCGTAGCCGCTTCACAGAAAATGCCGCGCGTGCACGACATCCTTGGCCACGAGGGCCTGATCGAACCCGACCACCGCACCGGTGCCGAGCCCGGCGACCTAACCCGCGAACCGCTGTCCTTTCCCGCCGGCCGCGATATCCGCCTGCAGGCCCTGGCCCGCGGCGACGAGGGCTTCCTGCTCGCCATGGGCTACTCCACCCAGCGCGGCTACGGCGGCACCCACCCGTTCGCCGGCGAAATCCGCCAGGGCACCGTCGCCGTCGAGATCGTGCCCGAGGAACTTGGCTTCGCCCTCGACATCGGCGACATCGAGATCACCGAGTGCCAGATGGTCAACCAGTTCGCCGGCTCCAAAACCACGCCGCCCCAATTCACCCGCGGCTACGGCCTGGTGTTCGGCACCTCCGACCGCCGCGCCATGTCGATGGCGCTGGTGGACCGCGCCATGCGCGCCGCCGAACTCGGCGAGGACACCAACGCCCCAGCCCAGGACATCGAGTTCGTGCTCTACCACTCCGACAACATCGAGGCCACCGGCTTCGTCGAGCACTTGAAACTTCCCCACTACGTCGATTTCCAGAGCGAACTCGAATCCATCCGCCGCATCCGCGAAGCATCGGCGACAACCGAATGAGCGCGCTCGACGGCTACAACTTCGCCTATCTTGACGAGCAGACCAAGCGCATGATCCGCCGCGCCCTGCTCAAGGCCGTCGCCATCCCCGGCCACCAGATCCCGTTCGGCTCGCGTGAGATGCCGCTGCCCTATGGCTGGGGCACCGGCGGCATCCAGGTCACCGCCGCCATCATCGGACCGGCCGACACGCTCAAGGTCATCGACCAGGGCGCCGACGACACCACCAACGCCGTCTCCATCCGCCGCTTCTTCGCCAGCCTCGCCGGCGTCGCCACCACCACGCGCACCGCCGAGGCAACCATCATCCAGACCCGCCACCGCATCCCCGAGCGTGCGCTGACCGTGGACCAGATCATCGTCTATCAGGTGCCCCAGCCCGAACCTCTGTCAAAACTCCAACCGTCGCGCGCCGAAACCCGCCGCATGCACGCTTTGTCCGAATACGGCCTGATGCATGTGAAACTATACGAGGACGTCGCCCGGTTCGGCGAGATCGCCATCAGCTACGACTACCCAGTGATGGTCAACCACCGCCATTTGATGTCGCCCAGCCCAATCCCCGCCTTCGACAATCCCAAGCTCCATCGCATGGCCGCCCTCCAGCTGTTCGGCGCCGGCCGTGAGAAACGCATCTACGCCATCCCGCCCCATACCGACGTGAAGTCGCTCGACTTCGAGGACCACCCGTTCCGCGCCAGCCGCGCCCCGCATCCATGCGGCATCTGCGGTTCCAATAGCTCCTATCTCGATGAAGTCGTCACCGACAACGAGGGCGGGCGGCTGTTTGTGTGCTCTGATACCGATTATTGCTCGGAGAACAGCAAGTGACAGGCCAAGGGCTTTGCCCCTGGACCCCACCAAAGGGCGATAGCCCTTTGGAAACCCCTTACTTAGAAGCGACCGACCTCACTCTGCGTTTCAATACCATCGCAGCACTGGATAACGTCAACGTTGAAGTCTGGCCGGGCGAAGTCTTGGCCATCGTCGGCGAATCTGGCTCCGGCAAAA
>JANXRT010000445.1 GCA_025356735.1 Acetobacteraceae bacterium
CATCGCCAGGCAGCCCTCGACCAGCGAACGTGGCCCGACCCGAAGCGCGCGCACGGTGGCGCCGCGGGAGGTCAGCACGAAGGCGATTGCCAACGGCAGCAGCGCCATGCCCGATTGCGCCGGGCTGAAGCCGAGCGCGCCCTGCATGTGGAGCGTGACGACAAGGTAGAACGACGCGCTGGCGAGATAGAAGCATCCCGCGGCGGCCAGGCCGGTCAGGAACGCCCGGTCGCGCAGCAGCGCAAGATCGACCAGCGGCATGCCGCCGCGCGAAGTGACCCGCCGCTCCAGATGCAGGAACAGCCCCATGCCGAGGATACCCGCGGCCGCCATCGCCAGCAGCCACGGTGCCCAGCCGACATCGCTGCCGAACAGCACCGGGCCAATCAGCAGGTTCAATGCCATGAACAGCGCCAGCGCGCCGGGGATGTCGAGCTTGGTGCCCGGCCGGCGGACGGAAGCCGGCATCCAGATCATCGCCGCTGATGCCACCAGCACGCCGCACGGAACGTTGACGAAGAACACCAGGCGCCAGCCGAGTCCGGCGAGATCGAGGCTGGTCAGCCAGCCGCCGAGCACGAAGCCGACGGCGCCGCCCAGGCCGAGCACGATGCCGTAGATGCCGAACGCCCGGCCGCGGGCGGCGTCGGGGAACAGGGTGTGGATGGTGGCCAGCACCTGCGGCACCATCAGCGCCGCAGTGGCGCCCTGGGCCAGCCGGGCCAGGATCAGGATCGCGCCGGAACCGGCCAGGCCGCAGCCGGTCGAGGCCAGGGTAAAGCCGGTTATGCCAAGCAGGTACATCGGCTTGCGGCCGACTATGTCGCCGAGCCGGCCGCCGGTGATCACCAGTGTCGCGTAGGCGATCTGGTAGATGGCGATCACCGCCGCGATTTCGGCGGCGGTGGCGCCGAGGTCGGCACGGATCGACGGGATCGCCACGTTGACGATGAAGGCGTCGACCACGAACAGGAACTGCCCGGCGACCATGACGGCCAGCACGAACCAGCGGCGCCGGTCGGCGGTGGCGTCAGGTGCCGTGGTTGCGTGCTGGCCGTCCATCAGGCTGCGGCCGGCTCGAAGAACCCGGTCACGGCGCGCAGGCGTCCGTCGGCGTGCTCGACGAAATCGATGCCGCGCACGATCGGCGGACCGTCCGCCGGCGCCAGCTCCCAGTTGAACCGGGCGCGGTCGTTATGGGCATCGACGTCGCTGGTGCGCCGGAACGAATGGCCGGGGAAGCGCTGCTGCACGCCCAGGATCATCGTGCCGATGGCATCCTGGCCGCGGCCCTGGCCGGCCGGATCGACGTAGCTGGCATCCTCGGCGTAGGTGCGCGTGATCAGGTCGCGGCGGCGGCCCGGGTCGGTCTCGTTCCAGGCGTCGATATAGCGGTCGATTAGCTGTGTCAGGTCGGTCATCGTGGTCTCCCGTGTTGGCCGTCCTGGTCTTGAGCATCGGGACGGCGGACGATGCGGGGAGAAACATGGTCCAGGGCGGATACGCGGGTCGATTACCTCAGAGGTAATGGACGTGGCTTTTCTCGCGGGCCAAGTTCCGCCGACAATGGGAGAGCCGCCGATGACCACCCTGACGCCGATCGGCGACCACCTGCGCGGCTGGCGACAGCGCCGCCGGCTCAGCCAGCTCGACCTTGCCGGCGACGCCAACATCTCGGCACGCCACCTGAGTTTCGTCGAGACCGGACGCGCGCAGCCAAGCCGTGACATGGTGCTGCACCTCGCCGACCAGCTCGACGTGCCGCTGCGCGATCGCAACCTGCTGCTGGTTTCGGCGGGCTACGCGCCGGTGTTCCCGGAGCGCGCGCTGGCCGACCCCGCGCTGGCCGCGGCGCGCGGGGTGATCGACACGGTGCTGAGCGGTCACGGAACCTGTCCGGCGCTGGCGGTCGATCGCCACTGGCAGCTGCTCGCCGCCAACGACGCCGTGCAACGGCTGCTGGCCGGGATCGGGGTGGCGCTGCTGGTGCCGCCTGTCAACGTGCTGCGGCTGAGCCTGCATCCGGACGGGCTGGCGCCGCGCATCCTTAACCTGGCGGAATGGCGCGCCCACATTCTGGCCCGGCTGCGCCGCGAGATCGACCTCAGCGCCGATAGCCAGCTCGAAACCCTGCTCGCCGAGTTGCGCGACTACCCGTCGCCGGCTCCGGTCCGGGTTCCCGCCGAAAGCGTCGCGATCCCATTGCGGCTCACGGTCGGCGATGCCGTGCTGTCGATGATCAGCACGACCACGGTGTTCGGAACGCCGGTGGATATCACCCTGTCGGAAATCGCGATCGAAGCCTTCTTCCCCGCCGATGAGAAGACGGCGATCCAGCTGCGGCTTTTGGCCGGAATGGCGGTTTGATGGCAACGCCGTAGGCAGAAAGCCGGGATGCGTCCTAACCTATTCTTGCCTGAAAGCGTCCACGATGCGCCGCACCTCGCCCGCTTCGCTGACCAGCAGGACATCGAACCTTACCCCTGCCCGCCCCCAGCCCGGGTTCTCGGCCAGCAGGATCGAAGCGGCGCCTAGCAGCCGGGCGCGCTGGCGGGCCGATAGCGACCAGGCGGCGTCGGACAGGGTCTTGCGACTTTTCACCTCGATGATTGCGAGCAGCCCGGCCTTTTCGGCCACCGCGTCGATCTCGCCGGCTTCGGTGCGCAGGCGGCGCGCCAGGATGGTCCAGCCATCCTGTTCCAACGCGGTGCACGCGGCGGCCTCGGCGGCGAGGCCGTTG
>JANXRT010000203.1 GCA_025356735.1 Acetobacteraceae bacterium
TAAGCCCGCACCCGCGCGATCGCGTCCTCCGTGCCGGAAATCGCCGGGGCACTGGTCCGCGCGAAAATCGACAGCAAAGGGTCCTGCCGCCCGGCGACCGCCGCGCGCATCTTGCCGACGCCCTCCTCGACCGACAGCAGCACCGGCTTCGGCTCCCCATACGGCCGCGGCAGGTCGGTGTCCTCGATCGACAGCCCGGCCACGCCGGCGCTCTCCAGTTCCTGCACCGTGCGCATCACGTTCAGCGCGTTGCCGTAGCCATGGTCCGCATCGACCATCAGCGGCAGGTTGCCGGCGCGATTGATGCGGTAGGCCTGGGCCGCGAACTCGGTCAGCGTCATCACGATCAGGTCCGGCGCCCCCAGCACCGTGAACGAGGCGACCGAGCCCGCCAGCATGCCGATCTCAAAGCCGACATCCTCGGCGATGCGTGCCGAGATCGGATCGTGCACCGATCCCGGATGGACGCACCTGTCCCCGTTCAGCACCGAACGGAACTTCTCACGACGACCCGACCAATGCATCGCTTGCTCCCTTGACTAACTCAACGCGCCGATGACCGCGCCGCTCATGCAGGTCGCGATCGTGCCGGACAGGATCGAGCGCAGCCCCAACGCCACCACCTCGGCACGACGATGCGGCACCATGGCACCTAGTCCGCCGATCAGTATGCCCAGGCTGCCGAAATTGGCGAAACCGCACAGCGCGTAGGTCAGGATCAATCTCGATTTCGGCGCCAGCACATCGGCCGGCAGCCCCGCCAACCCGAGATAGGCGACGAATTCGTTCAGCACGGTCTTGGTCGCCATCAGATGCGCGGCGGTGCCGGCTTCCGCCCATGGAACCCCAATCAGCCACATCACCGGCAGGAAAGGCAGCGCCGCGATCCGTTGCAGCGTGATCGCCGAGGCCTGGACATCCGGCAACAGCCCTAATCCCATGTTTATCAATGTCACCAGCGCGATCGTCACCAGCAGCACGGCAACGATGCCGACGAGGACGGGAACGCCGGCCGCCGTGCCGGCCACCACCGCATCGATCGTGCTCGCTGCCCGCTCGCCCACCTCGATATCCGAAGTTTCACCAGAAACCGCCGCGAACGGCACCATCAGCGCCGCCACCGCAAGCCCGGCCGGCGTGCTGATAACCGAGGCGGTCAGGATCGCGCCCAGCGCGTTCGGCAGCACCGGCGCCAGGAACGCGGCATAGATCACCATCACGGTGCCGGCGACGCCCGCCATGCCGCAGGTCATCAACGCGAAAAGCTCGCCGCGCTGCATCCGCGCCAGGTACGGCCGCACCAGCAAAGGCGCCTCGATCATGCCGACGAACACGTGCACCGCCGCACCTAGCGCCAGCGCGCCGCCGATTCCCATCACCCGGCGCAGCACGAAGGCGAACGCGCCGGTGATCCGCTGCGCCACCCCCCAATGGAACAGCACGGCCGACAGCGCGGAAATCACCAGCACCAGCGGCAACGCCTTGAACGCCAGGATGAAGCTCGCACCGGGATGGAGTTCGGCGAACGGCAGCGCCCCGCCGGCCAGGTACCCGAACACGAACCCAGTACCCGTATCCGTCGCGCGGCTCAGCGCGTCCGCGCCGTCGTTCAGCAGCAGCATGAACCGCGCCGCCGGCGGAAAACCGGTCAGCAGCAGCGCCAGCACCCACTGCAACATCACGCCCGCAACCACGGTCCGCCAGGGAATGTTTCGCCGCGCCTCGCTCAGGCCGTAGGCAAGCGCCAGCAGCGCCGCCGAGCCCAGCACGCCATGCAGCATCAGCCCATGCGGCTGAGGTTGAACGGATAATAGGGCGGAAACTCGCCGATCGCCGTCATGTCTACCTCGACCAGCACCGGCCCGCCGCCCACCGCCAGCGCCTCGCCAACCGTCGAGCCGAACTTGTCCGCGTCATCGACCTTGAAGAACGGAATGCCGGCGATCTTCGCCAGATCCACAAGCTCCGGCCCGAGCAGATCGCCATAGAACCGCCGCCCGCCCTGCAAACTGTCCTGGATGCGCTTGATCACCCCGTATCCGCGGTCGTTCATCACCACCACCACGACGTCCAGATGCTCCTGCACCGCCGTCCACAGCTCGCCCATGTTGAGGAAGAAGCCGCCGTCGCCGGTCATGCACACGGTTCGCCGCTTGCCTTCGCCCTGGGCCGCCGCCACCGCCGCCCCAATGCCGAGGCAAAGCCCCTGCCCGATCCCCGCCCCGACCGGATAGATGTTCGATAGCGGGCTGTGGATCGGAAACATCCGGTTGCCCCAGGTCGAGTTGTTCTGGGTAATGTCGCGCACCCAGATCGCATCGCGCGGCATCACGCCCCGAAGCTGCGCCGAGAAACCGCCATATGGCCCCAAGGTCGCCTTGAACTCGGCCTGCGCCGTCTGCTTCAACTTCGAAAACTCGGCGGCGAACCCCGCATCGATGCTCGGCTTTCCGGGCAGCCGGGAAAGCAGGCCCTCCAGCACCAGGCGGCTGTCGCCGTTGACGAACAGCCGGTTCGGATAGGTCCGCCCGTTGGCCATCGGATCGGTATCAACCTGGATGATATTGTCCGGCAGCGCCAGGGTCAGGTCGCTGGTCTCCTGCCCGCGCACCCGCGCGCCGACAACCAGCAGCAGATCCACGGTGCGGTAGAAATCCGTGATGCATTTCATGCCGTTGCCGTGCATTCCGGCCATGTTCATCCGGTGGTCTTCTGAAACGATGCCGCGGCCGTTCCAGCTGCTGACCATGCCGAAGCCCATGTCGAGCAGCCGCGTCACCGCCCCACCAGCCCCACGCGCGCCGGCGCCAACCCAAAGCATCGGCCGCTTCGCCGCCTTTACCCGCTCCGCCAGCTCGTCCAACGCAGCCGCACTCGGCGCCAACGGCCCCGGGATCGGCAGAGTAAAGAAATCAAGCATCGCCGGCCGGTCGATCTTGGTGCGCTGGATGTCGATCGGCACCTCGACGCTGACGGGGCCGGTCGGCGGCGTCAGCGCTTCGGTCGCGGCGCGCGTTAGCACGCCGAGCGCCTGGCTCGCCTGGCGGATGCGGTAGGCTGACTTCGACACCGATCCCAGCATCGCCAGCTGGTCGCGCGGGTCGTGCACCGTGGCCAGCGCCTTATCCACGAACTTGGTCGCCGTCTGGCCGGTGATGTGCAGCACCGGCGATCCGGCGACCTGCGCCTCGATCAGGCCGCCCACCGCGTTCGCTGCTCCCGGCCCGGTAGAGGAGAAGAACACTCCCAATCCCCCCGAGGCGCGCGCGAACCCGTCCGCCATGTGCAGGCCGCCCAGCTCGCCGCGCGTCATCACGTAGCGGATCGCATTGCGCCGGCCGATGCCGTCCAGCATCGGGATGTTGTGCACGGAGGCGATGCCGAACACCGTGGACACGCCGCAGGCCGACAGGAACTCCGCAACCAGGTCGCCCACCGTGTAGTCGGCCACCTTCACGTCGTCCGGCATTTTCTTCTCCGTTGCTTCGTTCGCCGCCCAGTTGTCGAAAGGCTGGATCACCGCCTCCCCCACGTCAACGTGCGGCCCCTCTCGCCATTGCCGTTCGCCCCGGATACGCTCGTATCGACACGCCCGGGCAACGGGCGCCGCGGAGGAGAAAGAATGCCTTACATGTCCGGGCGCGCCTGCCTGCTGGCACTGCTGAAGCAGGAGGGCATCACCCACATGTTCGGCAATCCCGGCACCACCGAGCTCGCCTTGATGGACCAGATGGCCGGCGAGCGCGACATCCACTACGTGCTCGGCCTCGCCGAGGTCGCGGTCATGGCAATGACCGACGGCTACGCCCAGGCGCGCGGCCTTGCCTTCTGCAACCTGCATGTCGCCCCGGGCCTCGGCAACGCCATGGGCATGCTCTACGACGCGATGAAGGCCGGCTCGCCGATCATCGTCACCGCCGGCCAGCACCCGACCGACTTCGCCATGAAAGAACCGCTGCTGTGGGCCGAGCTGCCCGAGATCGCGCGGCCGTTCGTCAAATGGTCGGCGGAAGTGAAAAACCTCGCCGACCTGCCGCAGATGATCCACCGCGCCGCGAAAACCGCGCTCGCGCCGCCGATGGGGCCGGTGTTCCTCTCCCTGCCCGGCGACGTGCTGATCGCCGAGGGCGAGGTCGATCTCGGCCACCCGTCGCGCGTCGGCAGCGCCATTCGCGGCGACCTGAAAGCCATCATGCAAGCCTGCGCCCTGATGGCAGCGTCGGAGTCACCCGTGCTGGTGCTCGGCGACGCCATCGCCCAATCCGGCTCCTTTGCCGAAATCATCGCCTTCGCCGAAGCCCTCGGCGCGCCGGTTTACGATGAAACCGTCGCCAGCCGGTGCAACTTCCCGTCCTCGCACCCGCTCTACCGCGGCGCCCTCACCCGCCTCGGCGCCTCGGTCCACGCCGCCATGCAGAACCACGATCTGCTGGTCTCGATCGGCGCCGACATTTTTACCTTGTCCCTGCCAAGCGAAATCGAGCCGCTGCCGGAGGGCATGAAGGTGATCCACCTCGACACCGATCCGTGGCAGATCGGCAAGAACTACCCCGCCACCGTCGGCATCCTCGGCGATCCGGCGGCAACCCTGCCCGAACTCACCGCCGGCCTGCTCGTCGCCATGACCCCCCACCAGGCGGCATTCAGAAACTCCCGCCGCGACCATGTCGAGCGCGAGAACGCGACCTCGCTCGCCCAGCTCCGCGCCATGGCCGACATTGCCGCCGACAAGCACCCGATCCAGCCGCTCGGCCTGCTGCGCACCATCGGCGATGCGCTGCCGGACAACGCCGTCATCATCGACGAAACCATCTCGTCCGGCGCCAACCTGCGCCGCCTGCTGCACACCGACGACCCGCACGCCTTCTACGGCCTCAAGGGCGGCGGCATCGGCTGGGGCCTGTCCGCCGCGATCGGCATAAAACTCGCCCTTCCCGACCGCCCTGTGATCGCCCTGATCGGCGACGGCTCGGCGATGTACACCATCCAGGCGCTGTGGACCGCCGCCCACGAAAAACTCGACATCATCTACATCATCTTTAACAACTCGTCCTACCGCGTGCTCAAGCAACGCACCAACGCCATGAAAGGCCTCGCCGCCCAAACCGATACCTACGTCGCCATGGACCTCACCGAACCCCGCATCGACTATCTGCAGGTCGCCACGGGCCTCGGCCTCAAAGCCTCCAAGGCCAACACGCTGGAAGACCTCCGCAACCACCTCGCCGCCGCCTTGGAAGCCGGCGGCGCCGTGCTGATCGACGTCGAAATCGATCGTGGTTACAAGCCCGTGTGATCACTTGCGCCGCAGGCAGGAAAGCATGGGCTCCGCCCAAACCCGCCAAGGGGCCGTCGCCCCTTGTATCCCCTACACTTAAGTATCGCGCCCTCCGGCGCTTCCGGAGCGGGGTCAGGGGCAGAGCCCCAGCCTTTCTTGCCTACGGCGTCAACAAGGAACAACCGTCATGAATTTCGACTTCCCAGACGAAATGAAGGAACTGCGCGAGCAGGCGCAGAAATTCCTGCGCGAGCGCTGCACCACGGCGGCGGCGCGCGGCATCCTGGAGGGTTCGGAGCCGTATCATCGCGAGCTATGGCAGGAGCTGACCCAGCTGGGCTGGACCGGCGTTTCGATCCCCGAGGAGTATGGCGGCCTCGGGCTCGGCCATCTCGGCGTTTGCGTCCTGGCCGAGGAGCTTGGCTACGCGGTGGCACCGGTGCCGTTCTCGTCGTCGATCTACCTGGCCGCCGAGGCAATCCTGCAATTCGGCTCGAACGACCAGAAGGAGCGTTATCTGCCCGGCCTAGCCACCGGCGAGACGATCGGAACGTTGGCGCTGTCGGAGAGGGTTGGTGCCGTCGATCCGGCGAAGTTCACGACCACGATTGCCGATGGGCGGATTACCGGCACCAAGGCGCCGGTGCCGGATGGCGATGTGGCCGACATCGCCGTGGTCGCGACGCGCGTCCTGGGCCAGGCGCCGACCTTGCATGTGGTCGAGCTTAAGGGCGCCGGCGTGCAGGCAAGCCCGGTCGAGACCTTCGATCCAAGTCGGTCGCACGCCCGCATCGCCTTCGCCGGCGCGCCCGCCGACACGCTGGCCGGCAGCGAGGGCGAGGGTGCCATTCGAA
>JANXRT010000499.1 GCA_025356735.1 Acetobacteraceae bacterium
TCGCCCTCGCACGCGGCGTCGACTACATCGGACTCTCCTTCGTGCAGCGCCCGGAGGACGTGGCCGAAGCCCGCGCCATCGCCGCCGGCCGCGCCTGGATCATGACCAAGATGGAAAAACCGCAGGCGCTGGATAACCTCGATGCCATCCTGGCGCTTTCGGACTGCGTCATGGTGGCGCGCGGCGACCTCGGCGTCGAGCTGCCGCCCGAGGAGGTGCCGCTCGCCCAGAAGCGCATCGTCCGCGCCGCGCGCAACCTCGGCAAGCCGGTGGTGGTGGCGACGCAGATGCTCGAAAGCATGATCACCTCGCCCTCGCCGACCCGCGCCGAGGCGTCGGATGTCGCGACCGCGGTGTTCGACGGCGCCGACGCGGTGATGCTGTCGGCCGAGACCGCGGCCGGCCAGTACCCTTACGAGGCGGTCAACATGATGGACCGCATCATCGCCCGCGTGGAGCAGGATCCCGGCTGGCGCGACGGCATCGAGGCGACGCGGCCGGCGCCCGAGAGCTCGACCTCCGGCGCCATCGCCACCGCCGCCCGCCAGGTCTGCCACACCATCGGCGCGCGCACGATCGTCGCCTTCACCGCAACCGGGCGCACCGCCTTGCGCATCGCGCGCGAACGGCCGGAGGCACCGGTGCTCGGCCTCACCCCGGACATCGAGACAGCGCGGCGGCTGGCGCTGGTGTGGGGGGTGCACGCCGCGGTCGTGGCGGAGCTGCATTCGATGACCGAGGCGGTCAGCCGTGCCTCGCGCGTGTCGCTGGCCGACGGTTTCGCGGCCCGCGGCGATACCATAGTGGTGGCCGCGGGGGTGCCGTTCGGCAAATCCGGCAGCACCAACGCGCTGCGCGTCGCGAGGCTTACCTAAGCGCCCAAGATCCGGCTATGCTGACGGTGACGGGGTGGCGTTTCGATCTGCCCAGGCGTCTTGTCGGCGAGCGGCCTCGGCTGTCGATCCGCCAAACCCGAACAAGAAATTCGGGAGGATGGGACATGGAAATTCAAAGCATCCCGGCTTGGCTGTGGGGCCGGTTCAACGGCGCCGCTCTGAATGTCGGGGCCGCCTCGCCACAGGAATACTGGCAGCACCCCGACGCCGCAGCGCCCACGATCATCCGGCGCATCGGGTTCGGCGACCTCGGCACGGCGTTGCGCCGGGGTGCGGCCGACTTCGCCGCCAACCGCACCGACGTGCTTTTCCTGTGCCTGTTCTACCCGGTGGTCGGCCTGGTGCTCGGCCGCGTCGCCGCCGGCTACAACATGATCCCGCTGCTGTTCCCGCTGGTCTCCGGCTTCGCGCTGGTCGGCCCGATCGCTGCCATCGGCCTTAACGAGATGAGCCGGCGGCGCGAGATGGGCGCCCAAACCGGCTGGACCGACGCCTTCGCCGTGCTGCGCGCGCCCTCCATCGGCGCCATCGCGATGCTTTGCGCGGTTTTGCTGTGCCTGTTCCTGGCCTGGCTGTGGGCGGCCAGCGCGATCTACGACGCGACCCTCGGCCCGCTGCCGCCGATTTCGATGACGGCCTTCGCGCAGGACGTACTGACCACCCACGCCGGCCACGTCATGATCGGCGTCGGCATGCTCGCCGGCTTCTGGTTCGCCGTCGCCGCGCTGGCGATCAGCGTCGTGTCGTTCCCGCTGCTGCTCGACCGCGACGTGAGCTTCCTGGACGCGGTCACGACCTCGCTGCGCGCGTTGCTGGCCAACCCTGGTCCGCTCGCCGCCTGGGGCCTGATCGTCGCCGTCGGCCTTGTGCTCGGGTCGTTGCCCTTGTTCCTTGGCCTCATCGTGGTGATGCCGGTGCTTGGCCATGCGACGTGGCATCTGTATCGGAAGCTGATACAGTAGCGGCGGAAACCACCACGCGGCGACGATCGCGGCGGCCCGTTGGACCTGCCGCCGCGAAAGGATGTGATGACCAAGGAAAGCCTCGGGATCGCCGTGATAATCCCGCTCTACGACGGCGCCGCGTTCATCGAGCAGGCACTGCGCAGCGTGTTCCGCCAGACCCTGCCGGCAACCGAGATCGTCGTCGTCGACGACGGCTCGACCGATGACGGGCCGGCGATCGTCGAACGCCTCGCCGCTTCCCACCCGATAACGCTGCTGCGCCAGGCCAACCGCGGCCAGTCCGCGGCCCGCAACCATGGGGTCGCGCAATCGCGCGCGCCGATCATCGCGCTGCTCGACCAGGATGACGTCTGGTACGACGATCACCTCGAACGCCTGGCCGGGCCGTTCTCGAAACCGGCATCGATCGAGCTCGGCTGGACCTACAGCAACCTTGACGAGATCGACCGCGCCGGCGGCCTGGTGTCGCGTGACGTGCTGGACCTGACCGGCAGCCGCCACCCCAAGCGCAACCTGAAACATTGCCTCGCCTCCGACATGTTCGTGCTGCCGACCGCCACGCTGCTGTCGCGCGCCGCCTTCACGGCCGTTGGCGGCTTCGACGAAAGCCTGTCCGGCTTCGAGGACGACGATCTGTTCCTCCGCCTGTTCCGGGCCGGCTACGACAACATCTACATCCCGACCGCTCTCGGCCAGTGGCGGATGCACTCGCAAAGCGGCTCGTTCTCGTGGCGGATGTCGATCAGCCGGATGACCTACATGCGCAAGCTGGTGGCGTCGTTCCCCAACGATCCGGCGCGGGAGCTGTTCTACGTCCGCGACCTGATTGCGCCCCGCTTCATGCCCTGGTTGGTGCGCGAATACCGGCTGGCCGTGCAGGACGGCGACACCGGGCGCATCGATACGGCGTGCCAGGACCTGGGCTATGCCAGCCGGCTTAGCCGTTGGCGGATACGGTGGATCGTGGCCTTGCTGCTGCCGGTTCTCCGGCTGCACTGGCTGACACGCCACCTGCTGCCGATGCAGGTCCTGCTGCGGCCGGTGGCGCGGCGGGTTCTGCGGTGAAGCAGGAAGCATGGGGCTCTGCCCCAAACCCCGCCCGGGAGCGCATCCTTTAAGTATAGGGGTTCAAAGGGGCGACGGCCCCTTTGCGGGTTTGGGCGGAGCCCATGCTTGGCTGCCCACGGCATTCAGCATCAACCACTGGGAGTACGACATGGACCACGACGCCGCCCGCGCTGCCTTCGAAAACGCTCTTGCCACCCACTCGCCAGGGTTCGGCACGTTCTTTCTAGCCCGCCTGCTCGACCTCGATATCTCCTACGGCGAGGACACCTGCACGGTACGGATGCCGGTGCTGGACTTCATGTACAACCCGCAGGGGTCGCTGCATGGCGGGCTGATCGCGACCGTCATGGATATCTCCATGGGCCACCTGCTGACCCACGCGGTCGGCGCCGGCATGACGCTGGAGATGCGCACGCAGTTCCTGCGTCCCGCCCGCACCGGCACCATCCGCGCCGAGGGCCGGTTCCTCAAGAAGGGCCGCAGCATCAACTTCCTGGAAAGCCGCCTGTTTGACGCCGAGGGCCGCGACATGGCCGTCGCCAGCTCGACCTGGCAGTTGCTGTAGCCGCTACTTCCGCTTCCCAAGCAGCACGTCGCGTGCCTGGTTGACGCGCGCCGCCAGCCAGTCCGATCCGCCGCTGTCGGGGTGGGCGGTGCGCATCAGTCGAAGATGAGCCTCACGGATTTCGGCCGTCGTGGCGCCGGGCTTGAGGCCGAGCACCTGCATTGCTTCCTCGGTGCTCATCCAGCCTGATTTTCCACGCGGCGGCGGTGGCGTGCCCGCCTGGCCGGTGCCAAGGAACGGCGTCTGGCTGGCGCGCAGCTTGCCCCACAGCATCGGCCCGATCACCATCAGTCCGGTCATCGCGATACCGCCCCGGCCGGTGAGGAAAAGGATCACCATCGCCGTGAGGCCGCCTAGTATGCCAACCCAGGTCGCGAACGATTTTATGGTGGTGATGTTCGCGCGCTCGAACGCCCGCATGCCTCCCATCAGCAGGAACACCGCACCCAGCGCCAATGCGATCCAGATCAGCACTACAGGTCCAATGAAACCAGGGTGGCGGCATGAGCCGGCCTGGCGCCGGCGGCCTGCGCCGAAAGCGCGCTGAGGTTGACGATGCCGCGTGCGGTCACGCTCGGCACCAGCACGTGGATTGGCTTGCTCATGCCGAGCAGCATCGGCCCGACCGGCAGCCCGTCGGCCGCGGCCTTCAACAGGTTGTAGGAGATGTTGGCCGCGTCCATGGTCGGCATGATCAGCAGGTTGGCGGTGCCCGTCAGCCGGCTGTCGGGCACCGCGCGGTCGCGGATGACCTCCGACAGCGCCATGTCGGCATGCATCTCGCCGTCGATCTCCAGGTCAGGATCGCGCGCACGGATCATCGCCAGGGCGCGGCGCATCTTGCGCGCGCTGTCGCTGTCGCTGGCGCCGAATGCCGAGTGCGACAGCAAAGCGGCCTTCGGCACGATGCCGAAATCGCGCACCGCGTCGGCGCCGAGCAGGGTCATCTCGGTGATCTGCTCGGCGGTCGGATCGACCACCATGTGGGTGTCGGCGATGAACAGCGCGCCCGATTGCAGGATCAGGCAGGACAGCGCGAAGACGCGATCGACATCCGCGCGGCGCGGGATGATCGGCAGGATATACTGTATCTGGCGCCACCAGTTGCCGGTCCCGCCGACGATGGCCGCATCCGCCATGCCGGCATGCAGCAGCATCGCGGCGGCCACCGAGCTTCGCGTCCGCACCCGCCGCGCGGCGGCATCGGGGGGCGCGCCGCGGCGTCCGGCCAGGCGCTGGTAGTCGGCGACCAGCGGCCCGAACACCGCGTCGTCAGTCTCGGGATCGAGCACGCGGACGCTTTCGTGCAGATCCATGCGCAGGCCCATATCGCGCACCCGCCGCTCAATCACCGCGCGGCGGCCGATCAGGATCGGTTCGGCGATGCCATCATCGACGAGGGTCTGCACCGCGCGCAGCACCCGCTCGTCCTCGCCCTCGCCATAGACGATGCGCTTGGGCGACGCCTTCGCGGCCTCGAACACCGGCCGCATCAGCTGGCCGGAGCGGAACACGAAGCGTTCGAGGTCGCGCCGGTAGGCGTCGAAATCCGTGATCGGCCGGCGCGCGACGCCGGTCGCCATCGCGGCGCGGGCCACCGCCGGCGCGATCTCCAGGATCAGCCGCGGGTCGAACGGCTTCGGGATGATGTAGTCCGGTCCGAACACCGGCGCGCTGCCGCCGTACGCCGCGGCCACCACCTCGCTCGCCTCGACCCGCGCCAGGCCGGCGATCGCCTCCACCGCGGCGATCTTCATCGCCTCGTTGATGGTGCTGGCGACGGCGTCGAGCGCGCCGCGGAAGATGAACGGGAAGCAAAGCACATTGTTGACCTGGTTCGGGTAGTCGCTGCGGCCGGTGGCGATGATCGCGTCGGGCCTCGCCGCGCGCACCGCCTCGGGCAGGATTTCGGGTTCCGGGTTGGCCAGCGCAAGGATGATCGGCCGATCTGCGAACAAACCGAGCCACTCGGCCTTGAGCACGCGCGGCGCCGACAGGCCGAGGAACAGGTCGGTGCCCGGCAACGCGTCCTTCAGCGTGCGGGCGTCGGTGGCCCAGGCGTATCGCTTGTGCGTTTCGTTCAAATTGACGCGCCCGGCATGGATCACGCCATCGACATCGGTCATCGTGACATGTTCCGCCGGCAAGCCCATCGAGACCAGCAGATCGACGCAGGCCAGCGCCGCGGCCCCGGCGCCCGACGTCACCAGCTTGATGTCGGAAAGCCTCTTGCCCTGAACCAGCAGCCCGTTCAGCACCGCCGCGGCGACCGTGATCGCGGTGCCGTGCTGGTCGTCATGGAACACCGGGATGTTCATCCGCGCGCGCAACTCGGCCTCAATGGCGAAGCATTCCGGCGCCTTGATGTCCTCGAGGTTGATCGCCCCGAAGGTCGGCTCCAGCGCCGCCACCACGTCGCAGAACAGCTTCGGATCGGCCGCATCGACCTCGATGTCGAACACGTCGATCCCGGCAAACTTCTTGAACAGGACGGCCTTGCCCTCCATCACCGGCTTCCCGGCCAACGCGCCGATGTTGCCGAGGCCGAGCACCGCCGTTCCGTTGGAGATCACCGCGACCAGGTTGCCCCGCGCTGTCAGGTCGTAGGCGGCCTGCGGATCGGCGACGATCGCCTCGCAGGCGGCGGCGACCCCCGGCGAGTAGGCCAGCGCCAGGTCGCGCTGCGTCGCCATCCGCTTGGTGGGTTCGATCGCCAGTTTTCCGGGTCGCGGATAACGGTGGTAGTCGAGTGCCGCCTTACGGAAATCGTCGTCCATCGGCATCTGTTTTCCGTCCCCTGGCCTGATGGCCCCAAGCCTGGCGACGAGGATGGGCGGGCGTGCCATTCCTGGCAATATTCAACTATTGGGGGACGGTTATGCGGTCGAGAAGACTCGAACTTCCAAGGGGTTTCCCCCACAAGCACCTCAAGCTTGCGCGTCTACCATTTCGCCACGACCGCACGGTAGGCGGCGGGATATAGCCGAATAGGAATTTCCGATCAATGACTGACCAACCAATCGAGTGGGAGACCGCGGCGGGATTCTCGTCCTACCCGGAAACGCTCGCCCGGATGGCCACGCGTGTTTCCGGCATCCGCGCCGGCACGGCGGCGGAACTGGTGTGGCTGGTCGAGCATCCGCCGCTCTACACCTCCGGAACCTCGGCCAAACCCGCCGAGCTGACCGATCCGGGCCGCTTCCCGGTGTTCGCCGCCGGCCGCGGCGGCCAATGGACCTATCACGGCCCCGGCCAGCGCACCGCCTACGTCCTGCTCGACCTCGAACGCGCCCACGGCAGCGTGCCCGCCCGCGACATACGCTGCTACGTCCACGGGCTGGAGGAATGGCTGATCCGCACCCTGGCCCGGTTCGGCGTGAGGGGCGAGCGCCGCGCCGGGCGGGTCGGCATCTGGGTCGCCGACCCAGTTACCGGCGCCGAGTCGAAGATCGCCGCCATCGGCGTGCGCGTCACCAGATGGGTCAGCTGGCACGGCATCGCGCTCAACGTGCACCCAGACCTCAGCCATTTCGGCGGCATCGTGCCGTGCGGGATCAGCGAACACGGGGTCACCAGCCTCGCGGCCCTCGGGGTAACCGCGACGATGGCGGACCTCGATGCCGCGCTGAAATCCTGCTGGGGCGAGGTTTTTACCTGAACCAGGCGGCCAGGAATGTCCCCGGCGCCAGCACGATGAAGGACCAAAGCGGCGCCGACACCCAGTTGGCGATCTGGAATTTCCGCCACGGCATTTCAAATATCCCACACAACAAGGGCACGGTGGCACGTGCGGGGGAGAACAGCCGGCACAGCACCACGCTTATCGCGCCCCAGCGGCGGAAAAACCGCTCGCCACGCATCAGCAACGCGGGGTAGCGCGACATCGGCCAGACGCTCCAGGCGCGCCCCTTCAGCCGGCTGCCAATCCAGTATGACACCCAATCGCCAAGCCCGGCTCCCACCGTCATCGCCGTCCAGATCGGCCAGAAATCCAAGCCGCTGACGCCGACCAGCCCGCCAAGCGCCACAACAAACCAGGTCGGCACGATCAGCGACACAAAAGCCAGCGATTTCAGGAAGATGAACACAAAAATGATCGCCGGCGCCCAGGCCGCATGGGCCTGGATAAAGGCGACAATCGCATCGAACCAGCCGCTCACGCCTGGGCGAGGGTCAGAAAGCGCGCCGCCACCTCCACATCCACCGCCACCCGCAAGCGCCCGGTATGGGCATCGGCATCACGGCCCCAAAGTTCCTCCTGAAAAATATCGTCAAGCACCGACACCGCATGCGCTTCAGCCCCCGACAATGCGCCGGCCGTGACGGCAAGGCCCAGCACCAGGCTGCCCAACGCCGGCACCAGCACGCCGAGCGTCGCCAGGCCAATCGTATCATGCGCCCCAACCGCCGCAGCCAACGCCGCCAGCGCGCTGATGTCCTGCGGCACATGGATAATCCCCGCGGTCGCCACCAGCCGCGCGCCAAGGGTTCGGTCCGCCCAATCGAGCCAGGGCTGCCATTCGATGTGCTGGCGTTCCACCAGACGCTGCGGCCGCTCGGCGCGGTAGCACAGCAGATCACTCTCCCCATAGCGGGCAAGCTCCAGCGCAATCGCCTCCCGCGCCGGGGCCACGCGTTCCTGCGCGGTGCTGGCAAGCCTGGTCAAATGCATCGACTGCAAACTGAAATCCCCGCCTTTTTCGCCCCCGGCCGCCTGCCATTCGGCCGCAATGGCGTCGGCGAGTGGACGGCTCGGCACCGCGAGCGCCCCGCCACCGGGAATGCGCACCGGTTTGCCGTCAAGGCGGATTTGCCAGCCCGGTCCGTCAGGGATCGTTTCGGCGAGGTCCCAGAAGCGCTTCATTCAGTGGTTCCTTTTAGGCTAAGTCTTAAGAAAGGCTGTTCTTTTTGTGAACAAAAAGAAGACCTTCCTTACCCCGGCTTCGGCGTCGGCATCGGATCAAGCTTGATCGCCGAGCTGGTCGGCATCGGCCCCGGCGCGCCGAAGCGGGCAAGCGCCAGCGCATCCGGGCAGGCATCACCGCCGCGCTGGGCGGCCGCGACCGCGCTATCAAACAAATTGGTCCCCGGCGGGCGGCCGTCAAGCAGCAGGTTGGCGTCCATAAAACTGCCGGCAAGTCGCATCGGCATCGTCAGTCCCTGGCCGAGCAGACGCAATTGCGGGCGGATGCGGATGTCGATCAGTTCGCGGTCGGGCACCAGCCCGCCCTCGGCCTGGATCAGCAGGCGGTTGCTGTCCAACACCAGCGATTGCAACGTCACTGCGCCATGATCCGCCTGCACCAGGGCGGCAAAGCACCTTGTGCGCGATGGCCCGGTTGCCGCCTGCATCAGCGCCAGCGGCCATTTGGCCAGCCGCAGGGCCGCGAACATATACAAATTGAAGATCGACGTATCGAGTTCCCCGTCCACCAGCGCCATACCAGCCCGGCCATTCACGCTGCTGACAATGGCGTGCGGATCGCGGCCCGCGGCCGTCACATCGATATCGAGCGCCAGGGTGCCACCAATGTCTTCGGCACGCTGCAAGGCCAGCAGGATCGGCTTGAGCGCGAGCGCCGGCGCGCGGACCGCAAGCCGGATCGGCGCGGCCGGCGCCCGCGTGTCCATGGCAAAGCTGGCGTTCACCACGCCGCCGCCCGGGGTCGTCGCGATCAGCCGATCGACGCTCAACCCGCCGGCGATGGCGGCGAGGCGGGTGGAAACATTGCTGATCGGCAGGCCAGCGACGCGGGCGCTGGCGAATTTCAGGTCGAGGTCAAGATCGCCGAATTCAAATACCCCGAGGGCGAGCGGTGATTGGGAAAACATCTGCGGCGCCTGTCGCATTCCGGATGGCCCTGGGGGCGGCAAGGGCGGTGCCGGGCCAAGCGCGACATGGGCGAAGCTGCGGCCGAGCGCGTCAATATCGATGCTCTGGCCAGCCAGTTGCGCCTGCACGGTCGGGCGGGGGCCAAAGCGTATCGACGCAGTTCCGGCCGCGTCGCCCGCCGGCAGCTTCATCACCAGGTCGCGCAAGGTGATGCCCAAAGGCAGCCCGCCCGGAAGCTCCGCCATCCGCCCGGTAATCCGAGCTTCATTCCACGCCGGCAGCCGCGTCTGAAGCAGCC
>JANXRT010000506.1 GCA_025356735.1 Acetobacteraceae bacterium
ACCGAGTTCTGGATCGGCGTGTTCTGCACCGCAACCATCCTGCCCCTCACCCTGCTGCTGCGCGGCAACCCGCCGGCGCTACGCGAAAACACGGTCGCCGCCGCCGGATCACGCGGCACCACGGCGCTCGGCCTGTCGCCCAACGCGTTGATGGCGGTGCTGACCGTCGCCGGCGTCGCCTGCTGCGTCGCCATGTCGATGCCGCAGGTCCATATCGTCGCCTATTGCGGCGACCTCGGCTACGGCGCGGCGCGCGGCGCCGAGATGCTGTCGCTGATGCTTGGCTGCGGCATCATAAGCCGCATCGCCTCGGGCTTCCTCGCCGACCGGGTCGGCGGGATCGCGACGCTCTTGGTCGGCTCGGTGCTGCAGGGCCTGTCGCTCGTGCTCTACATGCTGTTCGACAGCCTGACGTCGCTGTACGTGATCTCGGCGCTGTTCGGGCTGTTCCAGGGCGGCATCGTGCCGTCCTACGCGGTCATCGTGCGCGAGTATTTCCCAGCCCGCGAAGCCGGCGTGCGAACCGGCCTGGTGCTGATGGCAACCCTGTTCGGCATGGCGCTCGGCGGCTGGCTGTCCGGCCTGATCTTCGACATGACGCACAGCTACGCCGCCGCCTTCGCCAACGGCGTCGCCTGGAACCTGCTCAACGGCGGCTTGGCCGTGACCCTGCTGATGCGCAGTCGCGGGTATAGGCAGCATGGGAAGCTTGGGGCTCTGCCCCAAACCCCGCCGGGGTAGCGCCCCGGGGCGCCTGACTTAGTAGAGGGGTTCAAAGGGGCGACGGCCCCTTTGCGGGTTTGGGCGCAGCAGGCAATGGTTCCGACTGTTCGCCTTCGAACAGTTGGAATGCCTGCGGAGGGAGAGCCCAAGCTTTCTTGCCTACGGCGTTGCAGCACGGGAGAAACGGTTCATGCTTTCACACGACGACAACGAGCGGCTGGTGCGCATCGGCAAAGGCACCGCCATGGGCGAGCTCTTCCGGCTCTACTGGATACCTTTCTACGCCTCGGCCGGCCTGGTCGCCGACGGCCAGCCGAAGCGGGTCAAGCTGCTCGGCGAGGATCTGGTTGCGTTCCGCGACAGCGACGGCCGGGTCGGGCTGGTCGCCAATGCCTGCGCCCATCGCGGCGCGCCGATGATGTTCGGACGCAACGAAGAGTGCGGCATCCGCTGCGTCTATCACGGCTGGAAATACGACGTGACCGGCGCCGTCACCGACATGCCGGCCGAGCCGCCCACCAGCCGGCTGAAGGAGCGCGTCCGGATCAAGGCTTATCCCTGCCAGGAGCGCAACGGCGTCGTCTGGACCTACATGGAACCCGATCCGCAGAATGCGCCGCCGCTGCCGGAGCTTGAGTGGAACCTGGTGCCGGCCGAGAACGTCGTGGTCACCCTGCGGGTCCAGGAATGCAACTGGCTACAGGCGCTGGAGGGCGAGATCGACTCGGCCCACGCGCCCATCCTGCACGGCCGGATTGACTCCAAGGGTTCTATCAACGACTGGATCGCGGCCAACGACCTCCGGCCGATGTTCCAGTGCCAGCGCCAGGATTTCGGCGTCAGCATCGCGGCCCGGCGGCAGGTTGGCGGCGGCGAGCTGTACTGGCGAGTCAACCAGTTCGTGATGCCGTTCTACACGCTGGTGCCGCCGCAATCGAAGTTCCCCGACCTCAGCGGCCATGCCTGGGTGCCGATGGACGACGAGCACACGCTGTGCCTGATGTTCTCCTACCATCCGACGCAGAAGCTGGGCGAGCGGACACGCACGGTGTTTCTCGAAGGCCATAACGGGCGCGAAAGCGGCCATGCCAGCCGCCACGCCTACACGCCGAAAAGCCCCGCCACGCCGTATGCGGACTTCTGGACCCGGTACAGCCCGGAAGCCGGCTTCCTGTTCGACTACGAAAGCCAACAGACGATATGGTTCTCCGGCCTGCCCGGCCTGTGGGTGCAGGACGCCGCCTGCCAGGCCGGGCTGTCGCCGATCTACGATCGCAGCACCGAGCAGCTCTGCACCAGCGATGTCGGCATCGTCATGACCCGCCGGCTGCTGCTCGACAGCGCCGCCGACTACGAACAGCGCCGCGTCAAGCCGGCTGGCGTGGACGATCCGGCGGTCTTCCGGGTGCGCGCGGTGTCGTTGACGCTGCCGGACGGAACCGCATGGATGGAAGCCGGACAGGCGTTCATGCGCGCGCCGGTCGGCAGCGATTTCGGCTATCGGCTGTAGCCGGAAGCATGGGGCTCCGCCCCCAACCTTAAAGCGCTGGATTGCGCCCGGGAGCGCATCCGAAAATGGGCAGGATGAATGTCAAGACCCGCCAGGGTCGCGCGGACGAGCCGGGGATCACGCCGCCAGGCCGCCCTCGTCCCTTTTCGCACCGCGCGCGACGATCCTCAGCGCGTCGTCGGCGAGCGGCCGCTGCAGCACCAACGCCTCGGTGGCCGGCGCCGTCAGCCACTGGTCGATCTCCGCCGGCGTGGTCAGGATGACCGGCATCGCCTTGGGATGGAACGGGCTGACCACCGCGTTCGGCGTGGTGGTCAGGAAGGCGAACAGGTCATTGGTCGTCTCGCCCTCGCGCACCTTGCGCACCGAGGTCCAGGGCGTCCAGATGCCGGCGAAGCAGGCCAGCGGGCGGGTCTCGTCAAGGGCGAACCAGATCGGTGGCCGGGAGCCATCCGCCAGCACCTCGTGCTCGGAAAAGCTGGTGAACGGCACGACGCAGCGGTGTTCGGTGCCAAGCCACCGGCGCCAGTGCGGCGAGGCGGCATTGCGCACGTTGGTGACGCCAGGATCGGAGTTGCGGCCTTTCAGGGCAAAGGCGGGCGACGGCATGCCCCACCGCGCCATGGCGAGTTCCCGCCCATCCGGCTGGTTGCGCACGATCGGCGCCGCGTAGTCCGGAAAGATGCCGGGCAACGGCGGCAGGTTGCCCGTCTTGTCGGCCATGGCCCGGGTCAGCTCCCGGATCGCCTGCTGACCCGTGGTCATCGAATACAGATTGCACAAAGACCCTCTCCGCTGCGCCGTTCCCCTAAAGGGTCAGCGCTCGGAACCTGAAGTTCAAGGCATGCGATGCGCCTGGCGAAGTGACGGGTTCATTTGCCGGTTCTTCTCTTCGCGGGTGGCTTCGGCCCGGGCAGGCGGCAGGCGATCGTCTCAATTGCCGCGAGAGGCCGGCAACGGGGTCGGCCGGCGACCTCGTTGACGGCCGCCCGCGACGGGCGACAATCTTGCCGGATGCGCTATCCAACGACGCCGGACGGCCGCTACTTCGTCGTGCGCGGACGCCTCTGGCGCTGCTCGAACCCGGCTCTGCCCGAGGCGGCGCGCGCGGCACTCACCCGCGAGTTGATGTCCGCCCGTCGCGCCAAGGGCGTCGCGATGCGAGCCGGCGACAGCGCCGCCAAGGAAGCCGCCCGAACCAGGGTGGACGCGGCCAAGGTGGCCTTGGGCGAGCGGGGACCGCCCTGGTGGACGGACGGGGCGCCTGACCTCACCCGCAGGATGGCGGCGAACACACCCTATGCGGACTGGTGGGCGACAACGAACCCAAGTGTTGTTGAAACGGCTTGATGAGCCGTTTGCGGCTCCATCGCGCCGTCAGACCGGAACGATGGAGCGGAATTTCGGCGGCAGCCGGTTGTCATGGCGCGCCGGCGCGCGGTCCAGGATGTCGATCAGCCGGCGCCTCGTGTCGCGCGGATCGATCACGTCGTCGACGCCGTAGCCCTCGGCGGCGCGCAGCGGATCGACCTTGGCGCGGATACCGTCGATGATCGCCTGGCGGGCGGCGGGCGGATCGGCCGCGTTCTCGTATTGCCGGCGATAGGCGACATCGACCGAACCCTCGATCGACATGGCGCAGATCTCCGCCGTTGGCCAGGCGAGGCAGGCATCGGCCTCGAAGCTGCGGCCACCGCACATCGCCAGATAGCCTAAGCCGTAGCCCTTGCGCAGCACGACCGAAATCCGCGGCACCGTCGCCTGGCCGAGTTCGTGGAGCAGCTTGGCGCTGCGCCGGCCGAGCATCGTGCGCTCGGCCGACGAGCCGATCGAGAAGCCCGGCACGTCCACCAGGTAGATCAGCGGCAGGCCGAACGCGTCGCACATCGCGATGAAATGCGCGCCCTTCTCGCAGGCCGGCGCATCCAGCATGCCGCCCAGCCGCTGCGGCTGGTTGGCGATGAAACCGACCGGCCGGCCAGCCAGCCGGGCGAAGCTGGTGACCAGGTTGGCGGCGAATTTCGGCTTGATCTCGAACGGACTGGCGTGATCGGCGACCGCCGCGATCACCCGGCGCACATCGTAGCCGTGGCGCGTGCTGGTCGGCACGATGTCGAGCAGCGCCTCCTCGCGCCGGTCGGAGGGATCGTCCGTCGGCTGCATCGGCAACGGCAGGCGTGCGTTGCCGGGCAGGAACGACAGGAACCGTCGGACCGCCAGCAGGGCGGCCTGCTCGCTGTCGCAGGCGAGGTCGGCCAGCCCATGCCGGCCAGCCTGGATATCGGCGCCGCCCATCGCCTCGGCGCCGAAATCCTCGCCGGTGCCGGCCTTGACCAGGGCCGGCCCGGCGAGGCCCATGGTCGACTGGCCGCGCACCATGACCACGAAATCGGCCATGCCGGCATAGTTGGTGGGCCCCGCGAAACCGGCGCCGAGCATCGCCGCCGCCATCGGCACCCAGCCCGACATGCGGGCGATGTCGTGGAACATCGGGTTGGCACGGGCGAAGTGCCGGCTGTCCTGGCCGTCCTGGATGCGGTGGCCGCCGCCATCCAGCAGCAGCACCAGCGGCAGGCCCTGCTGCAGCGCCTGGGCCACGGCACGGCCCATCTTGGCGCTGCCGAGCACGCCGCTGCTGCCGCCGAACACCGTGAAATCCTGTGCCACGACCATTGCCCAGCGCCCGTCGATGCGGGCCGCGCCGGTGATCATGCCGTCGGCCGGCGCGCGGGCACCCAGCGCCTCGTCGCGCGCCAGCCCGCCCATCTCGGTGAAGCTGCCGGCGTCGCACAGCAGGGCCACACGCTCGCGGGCGGTGAAGGTCGCGCGTTTATGCTGCCTGGCGACCGCTTCCGGCCGGCTCGCGTCGGTTCCTTCGGCGCGCGCCGCATCGATCGCCGCCAGCCGCTCTCGGGTGTCGGCGCCGGGTTGGGTCATGGAATTTCCTTCAGCGTCGGATGTCGCTCAGCAATACGGGTTGCTGGCACGGCGGCAAGCGCTCGACAACCGCTCCCGGACCGGCTTCCCTTCACCGGCCGATCAGCTTCGACGTGCGGGCCGGCTTCGACGTGCGGGCAACGACAAGAACACACCCTGGGGACGAAATGGACCTCGACATCATCCCGAGCGGCCTCGCGGCCGGCAGCCTGTATGCGCTGGTCGCGGTCGGCTTCAACATCCTGTATCGGCCGACCAACGTCTTCAATTTCGCCCAGGGTGACCTCGTCATGCTCGGCGCGATGATCAGCGCCAGCGCGATCGCCGCCGGGCTGCCCTGGCTCGCCGCCCTGCTCGCCGCCGCGGCGCTGGTCGGCGTCATCGGGCTGGCGGAGAACTTTCTCGCCGTGGCGCCGATCGTGCGCCGTTCCTCGGCGAGCCACGCCTGGATCATCTCGACCCTCGCCTACTCGCTGATCATCGACAACCTGGTCGGCCATGTCTGGGGGCCCGACCCGATCCGGGTCGATCCGCCCTGGCCGTTCTCGGTCACCAGCTTCATGATCGGCGGAGTGCGGACCAGCTCGTACCAGCTGGCGCTGATCGCGCTGACCGGCCTGATGATCCTTGGCATCGAGCAGTTCTACCGCACCCGCGCCGGCCGCGCGGTGCGGGCCGTCGCCGAGGACCGCGATGCGGCGTTGCTGCGCGGCATCGACCCCGACAGGCTCAGCCGATGGTCGTTCTTCCTCGGCGCCGGCTTCGCCGCGATGACCGGGCTGCTCGCCTCGCCGACGATGTATGCCTCCACCCAGCTCGGCCCGTCCTTGCTGGTGAAGGGGTTCGAGGCCGCGGCGGTCGGCGGCATCGGCAACAACCGCGGCGCGCTGGTCGCCGGCTGGATCCTGGGTCTGGCCGAGGCGCTCGGCGGCTCGGTGCTGTCACCCGGCTACCAGGCCGCGTCCACCTTCGCGCTGCTGCTGGCCATCCTGCTGATCCAGCCGCGCGGCCTGTTCGGCCAGCCCGAGGCGCGCAGTGTCTGAATCTAGATCCAGGTCTGGGCCGGCACCCGTCCGGCGGCTGAACCCGCGCTGGCTGGTGCTGGCCGGCGCGGTGCTGCTCGTGCTGGCGTTTCCGACCCTGGCCCATGGCGACTACCGGCTCTACCTCGGCACCCAGGTCGCAATCTACCTGCTGGTCGCGATGGGGCTCAACCTGCTCAGCGGCTATGCCGGCCAGCCGTCGCTGTGCCACGGCGCGCTGCTCGCGGTCGGCGCCTATGTCACGGCGATCGCCATGACCGACCACGGCTGGAGCTTCTGGCCGGCCGCCGCCGCCGGCATGGCGCTGACCGCCGCCGCCGGCGCGCTGATCGCGCTGCCGGCCTTTCGCGTCTCGGCCTGGTATTTCGCCCTGATCACGCTGGCCTTCGCCGACGTGGTCGGCGGCATGCTGGTCGAGTGGGGCGGGCTGACCCATTCCTTCGCCGGCGTCGTCGGCATCCCGATGCCGGAGCTGTCCGGCCATGCCCTGTCGCCAGCCGAACTGTTCTGGCTGGTGGCGGCGCTCGACATCGCCTGCTTCCTGATGATCGCCAACCTGATCCGCGGACGCTTCGGCCGCGGCTTCGCGGCATTGCGCGACAACGAGGCGGCGGCGCGGGCCAGCGGCATCTCGATGATCGGCCTGAAGATGTTCGCCTTCGTCGTCAGCGCCGCGATCACCGGACTGGCGGGGGCGTTCTACGCCGTCCAGAAGACCGTCATCACGCCCGACGACTTCACGCCGGATACTTCGATTTTCTTCCTGGTCGTGGTGGTGCTCGGCGGCAGCGGCCGGCTGTGGGGGCCGCTGATCGGCACGCTGGCGTTCTTCGTCGTGCCAGAGCTGCTGACCAGCCTGCAATCGTGGCGGCTGCTGATCTACGGCGTGGTTCTACTGGCGCTCATGCTGTTCGCCCCGCACGGGCTGGAAGGCGCGTTCCGTGCCGGCTGGCGTCGGCTGGTCCGCTCCGGCGGCACGACGCGTCCGGCCGCCGTGACGGAAGCGGTCAGGCCGACATTGGATGACGATGACCAGGCCGCAGGCATGGCAGTGTCGATCGCCGGCCTGGTCAAGCGCTTCGGCGGCGTGACGGCGCTGGACCATGTCACGCTGCGCATCGAGGCCGGCAGCGTGCACGCGATCGTCGGGCCGAACGGGTCCGGCAAGACCACCCTGCTCAACATGATCTGCGGCTTCTTCAGGCCCGACGAGGGCGCCATCCGGCTGGATCAGACCGACATCGTCGGCCGCGCCACCGCCCGCATCGCGCGGCTCGGCGTCGGGCGCACCTTCCAGACGCCGAAGCTGCTGGCGGACCTGTCGGCGACGGCCAACGTCATGCTCGGCGCCTACGCCGCCGAGCGCGCCAGCACCGTCGAGGTGGCGCTGTGGGCGCCGCGTGCGGCCCGCGAGCATGCCTTGCTTGCGGCCAAGGCGCGGTATTTCCTGGGCTTCGTCGGGCTGGGCGACCGGGTGGGCGAACCGGCTGGCGAGCTGCCGCACAGCCAGCAGCGCCTGGCCGAGATCGCCCGGGCGCTGATGGGCCGGCCGCGCCTGCTGCTGCTCGACGAGCCGGCGGCCGGGTTGTCGCTGTCGGAGATCGACCGGCTGGGCGCGCTGATCCGATCCATCGCCGGGCTCGGCGTCACCGTCGTCATCGTCGAGCACCATCTCGACCTGGTCGCCGACATCTGCCGCCACGTCACGGTGCTCGACCGCGGCCGCGTGCTTGCCGAGGGCACGCCCGACAGCGTGTTCCGCGACCCCGCCGTGGTCAGCGCCTACATGGGCGTGCGGCCGGTGGCTGAAGCTCAGGTGCCGGCATGACGGCACGGCTTCAGATCGAGGCGGTCGATGTCGGCTACGGCCATGTCGGCGTGCTGGAGCGGGTCAGCCTCGACATCCCGGCCGGCGCCATCGTGGCGCTGGTCGGCAGCAACGGCGCCGGCAAGAGCACGCTGCTGCGCGCCGTCTCCGGCCTGCTGAAGCCAAGCCGGGGCCGCATCCTGCTCGACGGCGCCGACATCGCCGGCTGGCGGCCCGACCGCATCGTCGATGCCGGCGTGCTGCACGTCGCCGAGGGAAGGCGGCTGTTCCGCCAGCAGAGCGTCGGCGACAACCTCGAACTCGGCCTCTACGGCTCGCGCCTCGACCGTGCCGGCCAGACGGCGCGCTACCGGCTGGTGTTCGAGCTGTTTCCGATCCTGGCCGAGCGCCGCCAGTCGCGCGCCGGCGTGCTGTCGGGCGGCCAGCAGCAGATGCTGGCGATCGGCCAGGCGCTGATGCGCGATCCGCGCGTGCTGATGCTGGACGAACCCTCGCTTGGCCTGGCGCCGATCATCGTCGATCAGGTGCTCGACGTGATCGTCCGGCTGCGCGCCGCCGGCACCACCATCGTGCTGGTCGAGCAGATGGTGGAACGCGCGTTGGAGATCGCCGACTACGCCTACGTGCTGCAGAACGGCCGCGTGGCCGGCCACGGTCCGGCGGCCGAGCTGGCGACCAGCGATCTCGTCAGAAACGCCTATATCGGCGCCGGACATGGCTAGGGGAGAAGGCGACATGGCCAACATCAGGAACATCAAACGCCGGGGCGTGCTGACGGGCGCGGCGGGGGCGTTGGCGGCTGGAGTCACGGTAGGCCGGGCGCGCGGCGAGGAAGTCATTCGCATCGGCTGGATCCGTCCGACCACCGGCCGGCTCGCGAGCTCGTTCGCGCCGCTCTATGTCGGCGGCCTGATCGCGGTCGACGAGATCAACGCCGCCGGCGGCATGCTGGGCCGTCGCATCGAGCGGGTGGAGGAGGACGACGAGGCCTCCCCCGCCAAGGAGCCGGCGATCATGCGCAAGCTACAGGATGCCGGCGTCAGCCTGATCTGCGGTCCGACCGGGTCGTCGCAGTCGCTGTCGGCGCTGGCGGTCGGCAAGTCGGCCAACATCGTCCAGGCCGTCTATGCCAACGCCGCCGAGGTCGGCGACGGTACCAAGTACCCGACCAATTTCCAGTTTTGCTTCAATACCGTGCAGGAGGCGACGATCGTGGTCGGCTATCTGCTGAACACGCTCGGCGTCAGGAAGATCGGCATCCTGCAGGAGAGCACGGCGTTCGGCGAGCAGGCGACCGCCGCATCGCGCGCCGTGCTGGACCAGGCGGGGCTGAAGCCGACCGACGTGCAGGTCTATCCGCTGACCGCGCCGGACCTGACGCCCTACATCGCCAACCTGCGCAAATCGGGCGCCGAGGGCATCGTGATGTGGACCGCCAACACGCCGCAGGCCGCCGCGGTGTTCAACGCGCTGTCGTCGCAGCAATGGTTTCCGCCGATCTGCGGCCATAACGGCCTGCTGTCCGCCTCGCTGCTCAAGCTGGCGCCCGAGGACGCGCTGAAGAATGTCTATTCGATCCATTTCCGCAACCTCTCATTCACCGCCGGCGAAAGTCCCGGCCCCAGACAACAGGCCTTCGCCGCCAAGCTGCACGCCTATCCGGAGGCGGAGGACGGCGCCGCCGCGGTGGCGGCAGCGCCCTACTACGACTTCCTGCATCTGCTCCGGCAGATCATCGAGACCGAGAAAAGCTTCGACCCGGACAGGATACGCCGCGCGCTGAACGCCACGACCGACTACGCCGGCCTGGTCGGCGCCTACGGTTTCACACCGGCCCGCCACACCGGATTGTCGCTCGACGCGCTATGCATGGCGACCGTGCTGTCGCTCAAGGACAAGCGGGCGCAATGGTGCTTTCGCCAACGGGCGGCCTAGCGGCGTCTTGATCCTGGTGGCGCGATCCCGCCTCTTGCGGCCTGGGCGTCGGGTGGATCGCTCCACCGGATCAACCGCCGACCGCACAAACACGCTTCATCCGATAAATAGGGCAGCCTCCGTTCTGTCGTGACCGCAATAACCGGAGCCATCGGCCGCCTGTGACGTAATGCACATCCGCATCCACCTTGGCGCGGTAAGATAAACCCAAATGGCGGATGACAATGGTGGACGAAACCAAACTCAATCAATTCATCGGCCAGATGCTCGGAGATCTCGGCGGGGCACTCAGCGTTTCGCTCGTGCGCATCGGTGACCGGCTGGGTCTCTACAAGGCGCTCCATGCCGATGGGCCGATGACATCGGCCGAGCTGGCGACAAGGACGAACATCGCCGAGCGTTACGCGCGCGAGTGGCTGTCGCATCAGGCCGCGTCCGGCTACCTGTCCTTCGACCCCACCAATCAAAAGTTCACCTTGCCGCCCGAACAGGCGATGGTGTTTGCGGAGCCGAACAGTCCGGTTTACATGCAAGGCGGCTTCGATGTGGCCGCGGTGATGATGGAAAACCAGGCACTTGTCGAACCGGCATTCCGCACCGGCCGCGGCATCGGGTGGGGCCACCAGTCGCAATGCCTGTTCTGTGCCACCGGACGTTTCTTTCGCCCAGGCTACCACAACAGCCTGGTGACATCGTGGCTGCCGGCGCTGGACGGGGTGGCCGCGAAACTGGAACGTGGCGCGACGGTGGCCGACGTCGGATGCGGGCACGGCTTCTCGACGGTGATGATGGCCAAGGCATTCCCGAACTCCAGCTTCGTCGGCTACGACTTTCACCCGGACTCGGTCGAGCAAGCCAGGAAGCACGCCGACGAGCACGGGGTGACCGCGAACACCCGGTTCGAGGTAGGCCTGGCCAGCGAGTTTCCCGAGACGGACCTCGATCTGGTGACGTTCTTCGACTGCCTGCACGACATGGGCGACCCGGTCGGTGCCGCGCGCCATGTTCGCCAGGCGCTGAAACCGGATGGATGCTGGATGATCGTCGAGCCCGCCGCCGGTGACCGGCTGGAGGACAACCTCAACCCGGTCGGTCGCCTTTTCTACGCCGCTTCGACGATGATCTGCGTGCCAACCTCGCTCGACCAACCCGTCGGCGCGGCACTGGGCGCGCAGGCTGGTTTCGAGAAGCTGTCGTCGGTCATTCGGGAAGGCGGCTTCGGGCAGGTGCGCAAGGCAACCGCGACACCGTTCAACATGATCCTTGAGGCACGACCCTGAAGTCAGGACGATACAGGCCACATCTTCCAGCAGGCAAGCATGGGGCGCCGCCCCAAACCCCGCCGGGGTAGCGCCCCGGAGCGCATAACCTAAGAGTCCGTTTCGAATCGGTTATTCAACGTGCCAGCCTACGTAACAGTAGGATAGCGGAAGCTGCGTAGAGAAAGGCTTCTGCCGAAGCGATCTTCGCCTCGACGTCCTTTGCCAATCGGCGGTTGCGGTTGATCCAAGCGAAGAATCGCTCGACCACCCAACGGCGGGCGTGGACCACGAACCC